>DASQXV010000116.1:0-3385 GCA_035639595.1 Thermoplasmata archaeon
TCGCCACTCACGTCGGAGCCCGCCGCGACGGTCACGTCCAGGCCTCCAACCGTCCGCTCGGCCTTCGCGACCCCGGGGATTTTCGAGACTGCGGTGACGGCATCGTCCGTCACCCCGTCCGCTGTGACGTGGAGGACGACCGGAGCGCCTTCGGAGAGGCGTGTGGACAGGTTCGCGATGGAGTCCGCGGCGACCATACGGCCGCGGTCGATGATCCCCACGTGTTCGCAGAGTTGCTCGACTTCGGTCAACAAGTGTGAAGAGAGGAAGATTGTCTTCCCCTTCCCGTTAAGGAAGCGAATCAGCTCCCGGAAGTACCGCATCCCCTGAGGATCGAGTCCGCTCGCGGGTTCGTCCATGATGAGATACTCGGGATCGTGCAGC
Source organism: Thermoplasmata archaeon (assembly GCA_035639595.1). Lineage (GTDB taxonomy): Archaea > Thermoplasmatota > Thermoplasmata > RBG-16-68-12 > RBG-16-68-12 > RBG-16-68-12. The sequence continues at coordinate 385 of DASQXV010000116.1, forward strand.
AGGGCTTGGGCGAGGGCGAGTCGTTTCTTCATCCCGTGGCTGTACGTCTTCACCTTCTTGCCCGCGACGTCTCCAATCCCGACTTGGCCGAGGAGCTCCTCCGACCGACCCTTCGCCGCCGCGCCGGGAATTCCATAGAACGAGGCGTAGTACCGGAGGTGCGCTAAACCCGTGAGCGTCGGATAGAACGAGACCTCATCGGGCATCACTCCGATCCGCTCTTTGACCTTCATCGGATCCTCGCGGATGTCGTGTCCGCCAATGCGCACGGTCCCCTCCGTCGGGGGGAGGACGGTCGCCAAGATACGAATCGTCGTCGTCTTCCCCGCGCCGTTCGGTCCGAGGAAGCCGAAGATGTCGCCCTTCGGGACCGAGAAAGATACCGAATCGAGGGCACGGGTGCCGCGCTTCCGCCCGTAGACCTTGACAAGGCCCTCCGCCTCGATCACGCTGCTCGAGACGGCGGGAGGGGGAGACCATGGAAAAATGTTTCCGCGGATGCCCTTCGATTAACCTTAAACGAGGTTGTTCCCACGCGGGCCCCCACAAGGGACGATTCGGCCGCGAATCAGGTTATACGACATGGAACGTTCCCGACTCGTGGACTTCGACATCCTGATTCGCGGAGGCCGCGTCCTCGATGGCACGGGTACGGCGGCTCGCGAGCTCGACGTCGGGATCCGACAGGGAAGGATCGCCCGCGTTGGCCGTCTGGACGGCTCTCGGGCCGATCGCTCCATCGACGTGTCCGGCCAATACGTCGCGCCCGGGTTCATCGATATCCACACGCACAGCGACATCGGAATCCTCCTCGATCCAACGGCCGAGTCCGCGGTGCGGCAAGGCGTGACGACCCACGTGATCGGCAATTGCGGGGATTCGCCGGCTCCCATCAGCGATGCTTACCGCGAACTCGCCGTCCGGCGATTCGGATACTATTCGGGCGCCCGGGATTGGACATGGTCCTCCTATGGAGACTACCTCGACTACATGGAAGGGCAAGGGGTCGGAATCAACGTCGCGGGCCTCGTGGGTCACGGCGCGATCCGACTCGCGGTCATCGGATTCGACGAGCGGGCGCCCACCGCGGCCGAACGTCGGGCGATGATCGCGCACGTAGACGAGGCGATGACGTCGGGGGCCTTCGGGATGAGCACCGGGCTCGTCTACCCGCCCGGCTGCTTCGCCGATACGGAGGAGATCGTCGAGCTCGCCAAGGTCGTCGCGCGTCACGGAGGATTCTATGCCAGCCACATCCGCGGGGAACGCGAGACGATCGTCGACGCGGTCCGAGAGTGCATCGCGATCGGCGAACGCTCCGGGTGCGCGGTCCAGATCAGCCACAACAATCCGAAGTACGGCGGGATCGGACGGGCCAAGGAGATCCATCGGTTGTGGGAGGAGGCACGAGACCGCGGCCTGGATGTCCTCGCGGACAACGATGCCCACCCGGACTTCGGACCGCCCCTGAGCCACGCGCTCCCGCAGTGGACCCAGAAACTCTCGAGGCCCGACCTGGTGGCCCTGCTCAAGGATCCTCTAGGACGGGAGAAACTCAAGGCGGAGATTCAGGCCGATCGTCGACCCGCGGCCGGCTACGTCGGCCTCCTCGTCCACGGACGGTTTGATCGCATCTGGCTCTTGCGGTGTCCGAGTGACCCATCCCGAGAAGGCCTCACGATCCAAGGACTCGCGGAGCGCCGCGGGGTCGACCCCTGGACCGCGTACTTCGACACGATCGTCGACGAAGAAGAAGACCGGGCCGTCGCCCTCTTCGACTACATGGACTTGGAAGAGATCAGGGCGACCTTGCGACACCCGCTCGTGATGATCTGTTCCGATGGCTGGGTCGCTCCGAAGGAGGAACGGACATCGCCCACGGCACCCTACCAGCCATGTACCTACGGGGAGTTCCCGGGCATCCTCCAGCGGTTTGTTCGAGAAGAACCCGTCCTGAGGGTTGAAGAGGCGGTCCACAAGATGACCGGCATGCCCGCCGCCCGTCTCGGATTGCGGGACCGAGGGCTCATCCGACCGGGCTTTGCCGCGGACCTCGCCGTCTTCGATCTCTCCCGCGTCCGGGACCGCGCGACGAATCGGTGGCCCCACGCCTTCCCCTTCGAGAATTATCCGCACGAATATCCGGAGGGGATCGACTGGGTCCTCGTGAACGGGCACGTGGCGGTCGAGGAGGGACGACCTACCGGGCGACTGGCAGGACAAGTCCTGCGCCGCCAAGCGGCTCCTCGAAGAGTCACCTCCCGAACGAAGAGTCGGCGTCGGAAGCAGGCGTCTCACGGGTGATAACGAAAACGCAGCCTTGATGTCCGGCTTGCGACGACTCCCGCCGGATGGACCTCAGCGGCGTCCTCAAGGCGAAGATCTGTCTCGTCGGAGAGGCGGCCGTCGGGAAGACGTCCCTCATCCGTCGCTACGTCGAGGACGCTTTCGACGACCGATACATCTCCACGCTCGGGAGCAAGGTGAGCCTGAAGCGAATCTGGCTGACGTCGAAGAAGGACCCGAGCCGGCAGCTCGAAGTGCAACTCTCCATCTGGGACCTCATCGGCGAACGGTCGTACCTGGAATCGCTTCACCAGGATTATCTTCGGGGCGCCCAAGGCCTGATCGCCGTCTGCGACGTCACCCGCTATTCGACGCTCGAGGCGCTGGACCACTGGATCTCCCGATCCCTTCGGGTCACCGGCGACATCCCCGTCGCGCTCGTCGTCAATAAGATGGACCTGAAGGACCAGGTCATCGTCCTCTACGACGAAGGGGAACCGGAGCTGAAAGCGGCGAAGTACAACGGCTTCGCGACCTGGACGAGTGCGAAGTCCGGGGAGAATGTGAACGAGGTCTTCGGACGCCTCGCCTTGGGGATTGTCCGGAAGATCGCGGCGTCGGACGGCTGATCGAGGCCGCAGGCGCGTCCGTCGATCCCCCGGAAGCCCTCAAGATGCCGAACCCGATTCGTCCGGCCATGGTCGTTCGACGGTCG
>DASQXV010000117.1:0-19312 GCA_035639595.1 Thermoplasmata archaeon
GCCCGCCTCGTCGAAGGGGTCGCCCAGGCCCTCGAGGCGGGCGGCCAGCCGATCGCAGACGAGGGGTGGCGGAACCTCAGCCCTCGATCCCTGTCCTACCGAGTCGGGAACGCGCTCCCGAGTCCCAACGAGGTCCGTCAGGACCTCCTCGAGGCGCCGGATGTCGCCTCCCGCTTGCGTCGGGAGGCGGGACTCCTCATGGCGATCCATCGCATCGGCGTCGAGGCGGGCGCGGCCTGAGCCCCTCGAGGAAATTCCCATCCGTCGGTAGACGTTCCTCGCCCGGAGACTGCGAGGCGCGGGAATCGAACCCGCGTTAGAAGCTTGGGAAGCTTCTGTCCTACCATTAGACTAGCCTCGCGCGCTCCGGCGGAGTCATCGGGCAGTATTTGTCGATTCCTCCGCTAGAGCGATCCGATTGCGGAAATAGCCATCACCAATCCCAAGAGGACCGGCAGCTCGCCGGCCTCGAGGAGGAGGATGGCCCGAATGAACCCCCGGCCGCTCAAATCGCGGATTCCCTTCGAGACAATGGCGGCAACCGGGAAGCCGAGAGTGCCCAGCGAGAACGCACCAAGGGCCCGGACCGTCGAGTCGACGGCATCCGCCGTCAAAGGCGAACCACGGTTGACGACGGCATCGACGGCGCCGAGGATCTGGAGGTTGAGCACGAGGGCGAAGACGACCCCGGTCATTGGAATCACAGGCAAGACCAAAACTCGACCCATCTCGGGCGAAAAGATCGCCGAGAATCGTGGCCTGAGTAGAAATTCCTGGGACACGACCATCGAACAGGATGCGGCAAGATAGGCGATCCCCGACCAGAGCAAGAGAAGTTCGAGTGCCGGGGCTGCGGCGATGGGCTGGCGGTTCCAAACCAGAATGCCCAATAAGGCGGGCGTAGCGCTGTACCCGGTGACGATCGCAAACCGTCCCGTCTCGGGGGGCGCAAGACCCTGCGACACAGCCTCCTGACGAAGTCTCTGGAACGCGCCCCATTGCAGAGACAGCAGACCAAGCCATGCGATGTGCGGCCCAACGACGAAGAGGCCGAGCGCGGCGGTCGACGACGTAACAGCGGGATTGACGTCAGGCCGCAAAAGGCTACTTGACCGTCTCGAGCTGCGAGATGACGTTCCAGATCAGCGTGCGGCCGTGCAGCGGGATGTTCGGATCGTTCGCGAGATCGTCCATGATCATGATCGCGCTCGTCACCCGCAGGTCGAGGGCCTCGTCCTTTTTCGCCAACCGGGCCTTCGCCTCGGTCGCGCCGCGACGGATGTTCCTAGGGACGGAGGTGTCCTCCGCGATCTGGTCCAGGACGTCCATGACTTGCTTCAGCCTCGCCTCGGTGTCCATCGGACCATCTCCTGTTGCCCGTCGTCCTCAACTTTGCGCCCTCGACTGTCCGGCTTCCTTGTAGGTCGTCACGACCATTAAGGTCTTTGTGTCCTTGATCCCCGGGATCGGCGCCAGGTTCGAGAGGACGAAGTCCTTCAGCCCTTTATAGTTCTTGAAGCGCGCCTTCGCGACGATGTCCGTATCCCCCGTCACGAGGAAGACGTCCTGGATCACCTCGAACTTCGAGATCTCCGTGGCGATCCGATCGGCCTCCTTCGTGTCCACTTTGAGGGTGATGACGGCGGCGACCTGGTCCTCCCCGTAGAGCGCGGTGAGGGCATGCTCCATGTCGCTCCCCATCGCCATAAGGTGAGGGATGGCTCGCCTTGATAATTAAGGTTGTTTCGGCCGCGGAATCTCACGACGGGACCCGGGCGCCGCACTTCCGGCAGAACGCGTCGTCCGGGAGCAAGGGGGTCCCGCAGGAGGCACATGCCGACGCCTCGACGCGCGCGCCGCACTTGCGGCAGAAGGCGTCGTCCGCGGCGAGCGCCGCGCCACACGAGGGGCATGGGACGCCCGAGGCGGCCGTCGTGGAGGCGGGTTTCGGAGCCGGCGCGGGAGGGGGCTCGACCTCCTGGCCGTCCGCGGAGCGTTTCGAGAGGCGGGCGAGGGTCAGGGCGCCGTCATAGTCCTTCGCCTCGAACCGGTCCTTCGCGGCATCCAGGAACTCGATCGCCTTCGCGACGTCCCGGCCGGCCGCACGGCCTTGCTCAATCGCGCTCCCCGCGACCTCCATCGAGAACTTGGACTGCGGAAGGTTCGGTGGGACCTCCTTCTGCAGGAGTTCCTTCGTCGTGACCTCTCCCTCCCCGCGGACGGAGGAGAGATGCTCGAGCTTCGCGACCTCGCCCTTCGCGGCATGATCCGCCTTCAGGGTCAGGAGGCGACTCTTCGCTCGACCGGTCAGCTCGAGGACGACCCGGTAGTTTCGCCGTTCGTAGGCCATGTCCGCCTCGCGAAGCCAGCCCTTGACCTCCGGGCTATGGATCCCCTGCTTCTCGAGGCTTCCGACGATCGCCTTCGTCGTGACAATCGAATTATGGGCCTCGTCCGGGAGTTCCGAGTCCCCTTTCACGAGGCGGACGCGGCGATCTTTCATCTTCTTCCGGAGGAATCGCACTTCGAGGAACCCCAGGATCGCGGAGCCGACGGCCAAGGCGATCAGGCCCATCGTGGCCGCATCGAGATCGGCCATGGCTCGGCGCCCATTCTGGCCCAGGCCATAAAATGGTTTCCCCGCCCTTTTCTGCCGTGATTCCCTCGGGCTCCAGTCCGGCGGGCTCAGCTGAGGATGTCTTCCAGGCGCCCCTGCTTCTGGGCGGTCCGGATCTCCCGCGCGATCCGTCGCCCCGTCGACATCCCCGCTTCTAAGAGATCGGAATAGGGGGATCCGGAGATGAACAGGTTCGTCCCCGCGACGATCCGCGTGGAGATCTCGAACACCTTGAACTCCAGCTGGTCCGTGACGATCGTCTCGAGGCAGAAGGGGCCGATCATCCCGCCGAACAGCTTCATCGATTGCTCGACGACCCGCTCGCCCATGTCGAAGGCCTTCGGGAGAAGGGACTCCCGCAGCACGACGGGCATGTTCCCCGTGACCACGAAGGTCGGGAGGAGGCGGATCCGGCGGAGGGACTCCTGCGCCCCGAGCTTGTACATCTCGTCGATGTTCGCCTCGTCGCGGCGGTCGATGCCCAGCATCTCGAGCGCTCCCCGGGAGAGCAGGTACCCGGTCGTCGCGAGGGGCGAGTAGAAGAAATGCATGTAGTACCGCGTCCCGACGACGTACTCCTGGATCGCGTACTTCATCCCGGGCTGGATGGACTCCTTGAAGTCCTCGACGTTCTTCGCGATGAACGATCCGCGACCCCCCTTGGCCCCGTAGTACTTCACGAACACGGGGCGGTCGATGTCCTCGGGCCGTTCGATCTTCCTCGGCATCACGACGCCCGCCGCGGTGAGCCACTCCCGCTGCTTCTCACGGTCCGACTCCCACCGCAGGACCTCGCGGTTCCCGAACGTCGGGATGCGGAGCTTCGCGAAGACGTCGGACCCCATGTACTCGACGAAGGAGCCATGGGGGACCGTGACGACCTGCTGGGCGACCAAGTCGTCCGCATGATCGAGGATGTCGCCGTAGGAGTCGACGATCAGGAAGTCGTCCGGCTTCGCGAGGGGGAAGGCGTCGTAGAACCTCGGCCGCTTCCCGATCGCGATGCCCAGGGTCCGGAAACCCTCCTGGCGGGCGCCATGGAAGATCTGGAGGGAGGAATGGGAGCACACGGTCGCGATGACGATATCCTCGTAGTCCTCGAGGATCTGGCCGATCGTCTTCCGCGATACCATTACCGTACGAATCGTCTCGCGGGTTAAAGCTTTTCTTCGCGCAGCAGGGCGTCGGCCACGCGCATCGCCCGGACCGTCTGCGCGACGTCATGGACCCGCACGATGTGGGCTCCGCGCGACACGGCGAGGGTGGCCGCGGCGAGGCTGCCCGCGAGGCGATCATCGGCCCCTCCTCCGCCCAAGCGCTCGATGAAGGACTTGCGGGACACCCCCACGACGACGGGATGTCCGAGCTCGACGACTCGGTCCAGGTGCCGCAGGAGGGAGAGGTTGTGCTCCAACGTCTTTCCGAATCCCACACCGGGGTCGAGCGCGATCGCATCGGATGGGACCCCCGCGGCTTGGAGGGCCCGGACCCGGTCCGAGAGGAAGGTCGTGACGCTTCCCACGACATCGGCATAGGTCGGGTGCACCTGCATCGTCTTCGGGTTGCCGAGCATGTGCATGGCGACGACGCCGACGCCGCGAGAGCCCACAAGCCGCACCATCGCGGCGTCTCGGGTGCCGGACACGTCATTGACGATGGCGGCGCCCGCGTCGATCGCCCGCGCCGCGACGTCCGGCTTCATCGTGTCGACGGATAGGGGAACGTCGACCTTCGCCGCGAGGCCTTGCACGACCGGCCCGATGCGGCGCCATTCCTCCTCGGCGGGCACGGGGTCCGATCCGGGCCGGGTGGACTCCCCGCCGACATCGATGAGATCGGCCCCTTGATCCACCATCTCCAGGCCTCGACGGAGGGCCGCCTCGGGTTCGAAGTGCTTGCCACCGTCCGAGAAGGAATCCGGGGTCACATTCAGGATCGCCATGACCCTCGTCCGGTCGAGGTCCATCGTCCCCGTCCGGTGACGCCACACTCGGGCTTTACGGGCCATCCCTCCGACGAACGGCGGATTCCTATTTTACGATGCGCGGCGCTCCGGCAGGAGCTTTATACCTCCGGACGATAAGCGGGCCGCGATGCGCGTCCTGTTCCTCCATGTGGACTACCTCGAATACGAGGTGAAGCAGAGGGCCCTCAAAGGCGCCCCGGAGGTGCCCGAGGCGAAGCGCCGCGGGAAGGTCGAGGAGGCCCTCGTCTGCTTCCTCAGCGCGGAGCAGCGGGACGAGGCGAATCCCGCGGGCGTGGCGAGGGCCGCCGCCGCGAACATCGTCGATGTCGCCGGGCAGGTTCACACGAAAACGGTCGTCCTGTACCCGTACGCGCACCTGAGCTCCTCCCTCGCGGCTCCCGGTCCCGCGCAGGAGATCCTCGCTTCCTTGGAGAAGGAGCTCGTCGCCCGCGGGTTCGAGGTCCACGCCTCTCCCTTCGGGTACTACAAGTCCTTCAGGGTCGCGGTGAAGGGCCACCCGTTGAGCGAGCTGTCCCGAGAGATCGTCGCGGACGCCGCGGCCGCGGGGGCCAAGGAGGAGGTCTCCGAGGCGGTCAAGGCGGAGGCGAAGCTCGTCTCCCAATGGCACATCCTGGAGCCGAACGGGAACCTGCATCCCCTGTCCCTCAAGGACGGTCGGGTGACCGGGTTCGACTTCGCGGGCCACGACCGGCTCCGGACCTTCGCCTCGTACGAGATGGCGAAGTCGCGGGAGGCGAAGGAGGAGCCGGCCCACGTCCGCCTGATGCGGGAGCTCGAGCTCGTCGACTACGAGCCCGGGTCCGACCCCGGGAACCTTCGGTACTACCCGAAGGGCCGGCTGATCAAAGGCCTCATCGAGGAGCTCGTCACCCGGCGCATCCGCGACTACGGGGCCATGGAGGTCGAGTCCCCGGTCATGTACGACTTCGAACACCCCGCGCTGAAGTCCTACCTGGACCGGTTCCCCGCCCGCCAGTACATCGTGCAGACGCCGAACAAGCGCGCCTTCCTGCGGTTCAGCGCGTGCTTCGGCCAGTTCCTGATCATGAAGGACATGGTCCTGTCGTACAAGCAGCTGCCCCTCTCGTTGTACGAGTTGACGCGGTACTCCTTCCGCGCAGAACAGCGAGGCGAGGTCGCGGGCCTGCGCCGGCTCCGCGCCTTCACGATGCCCGATTGCCACGCCCTCGTCGCGGACGTCGAGATGGCGAAGGTCCAGCTCATGGAACGCTTCGAGGTCGCCTGGAAGATCCTGGAGGAATGCGGCCTCTCGATGCCCGACGACCTCGAAGTCGGGATGCGCGTGACGAAGGCGTTCTGGGATGCCCACAAGGACTTCGTCGCCGCCTATGCGAAACGATGGGGCAAGCCAATCCTGGTCGAGATGTGGTCCGAGCAGTTCTTCTATTTCATCCAGAAGTACGAATGGAACTTCGTCGACGGGAACGACAAGGCGGCGGCGCTGACGACGGACCAAATCGACACGGAGAACGCGAAGCGCTTCGGCATCACCTTCACGGACGAGAAGGGGGAGAGGCGCCATCCGCTGATCCTCCACCTGTCCCCGAGCGGGGCGATCGAACGCGTCATGTACGCCCTCCTCGAGAAGGCCGCCGCGAACGCGAAGGCCGGCGAACCGCCGATGTGGCCCCTCTGGCTCTCGCCCACCCAGGTGCGGCTCGTGCCCGTGACCGCGGACCAGCTCCCGGCCGCGCGGTCCCTACTCGATCGCTTCGAGGGGGTCCGCGCGGACGTGGACGACTCGGGGGACACGCTCGCGAAGAAGATCCGGACCGCGGAGAAGGAGTGGGTCCCCTACATCGCGGTCCTCGGGAAGAAGGAGGTCGAGAGCGGCCGGCTGAACGTCCGCGTGCGGTCGACGAAGGAGCAGGTGGACATGGGCCTCGAGGAGCTCCGGTCGCGGGTCTTGAGCGAGACCCAAGGCCGTCCGTTCCAGCCTCTCGCCGAGCCCGCCCTCCTGAGCGCCCGCCCGATCTTCCGAGGATGACCCGCGTTCTCCTTTCTCGGAATCGAGAACCGAGTCTCGCGCCTTTATGGACCGTCCCCTCATCGAGCGGGCGGAATGGCCCTTCTCAAGAGGGACCACGTGGAGCTGCTCCTCGGGATCGCGGTCCTGGCGCTCGGCCTGGGCCTCCTTGGATACACCTTCACGCACGCGATGGCGATCGCGGCGTCCCCCGGGGACTTCTTCCGGTCGCAGTTCCCGCAGGCCCAGGCGCCCCGAGGCCCGTCCGCCTCCTTCACCTGGGACTCGAACGACCTCACGGCGACGGTGGGGGACACGTCCCGCGAAGGAGCCGCGGCCATCGCCTCCTGGGACTGGAACTTCGGGGACGGCACGCGCGTCTCCGTCCGGAATCCGGCTCCGCACACGTATGCGAATGCGAGCGTGTACGAGGTCAGCCTGATCGTCCGCGATGCCAACGGGCTGGAGAGCCGGGCCATCGCCCAGGTCCAGACGGTCCCTTCCCAGGTGCGGTCCGGAGACAGCATGGGGGATCCGACCGCGGGGCTGGCGGGCGGCTTCGACCTGAGCGGGATCCTGCAACCCGTCGCGGTCACGTTCCTCACCTTCGGGATGTACATGGTCATGGCGGTCACCGGCGGCGCGGTGACGAAGGCGGGCTGGAACATGGTCAAGCCGAAACCGGAGACGGTCCGGGTCCGGCTCAAGCCGGGTCACTTGACCCAGGCCGTGGAGGACGACTCCCGACCCCTCATGGCCTACCCGCCGCCTCCGACCCCGTGAGCCTCAGCGCCTTCGGTTCGTCCGCGGGAACTCCTGTTCGACGGCCGGCCCTTGCCCGCCGTCCGACACGACGTCCACGACGGAGACGGACGGCCGGACTCCTTCCACGAGCGGCGACCGGACGCCCGTCAGGATCGCGAGGACCCGGAGGACGCCCTCGAACTTGCGGTCCACCCGGACCCCGAAGATCACGTTCGCCTCGGGCCGCATCGCGGCGGTGAGCCCTTCGACGACCTCGTTCGCCGTCCGGAGCCGCAGGCCAGGCCCTCCGCTGATGTGGATCAGGGCTCCAGTGGCCCCGCGAGAGTCGACGTCGAGCAGAGGGTTGTCAAGGGTCTCGCGAACGACCTGTCTCGGGTCGCCCTCCGAATTTTCGCCGTAGAAGATCGTCGACATACCTCCCGCTTGGAGGATCGTGCGGACGTCGCTGAAGTCGAGGTTGATCAGGGACGGCAGGGTGATGGACTCCGTGATCCCCTTGACGACCTCGCCGATGAGGTGATCCATGACCGCGAACGCTTGCTCGACGGGCAGGTTCGGCACGAGCTCGAGGAGCCGGTTGTTGTCCAGGACGACCAGGGAGTCGGAACTCGTCCGGAGCCGCTGGATCCCCGCCCGGGCATTGATCATCCGTCCCCGCTCCGCCTTGAATGGGGTCGTCGCCACGGTGATGACGACGCTGCCCGCGGCGGAGGCGAGGTCCGCGACGAGAGGGGCCACGCCGGTGCCCGTCCCGCCGCCGAGCCCGACCGTGATGAACGTGAGGTCCGCATCCCCGACCTGATTCCGGAGCTCCTCCGTCGAGAGCTCGGCGCAACGTTCCCCGATCTCGGGACGGCCGCCCGCGCCCATCCCTCGGGTGACGCCTCCTCCGATCAGCAGCTTGCGATCCGCCCGGATCGAATCGAGGTGGACCGCGTCCGTGTTCACGACGACCGTGCGGGCCCCGTGAATCCCCATGCGGTTCAAGCGGTTCACGGAATTCCCGCCCGCGCCACCGCAGCCGATGACGAGGACCCGGGGGCGGGGGAAGGAGAACGAGTCGAGGAACGATTGGTTGCCCGTCCGCTGCGCGCTCTCGATGCCCATCCCTGGTCCATCCCGGCGGTCCGCATCCGGACCGCGTGCCCTCGCGCGCAAGGGGAGCGCGCCTTCCCGCCACGGTGACCTATCGCTCGGCGCCTTCCATGGCCTTGTGGAGCCGGCGGCGGACGTACTCCCGGACCGCGTTGCGGACCGCGTCCTCGACGGACACGGAGTCGCCCGACTTGACGAGTTGCTGGAGGTCCACGACGTTCCCCTTCGGCAGCTCGATCATGAGCTTCCGGATGTAATCCGGCGAGAACTGGATGTCGATGAAGCGGTCGATCGCCGCCCGGATGACGTCCGAGATCGTCGTGTACGTCCCGCTCTTCACGAGCTGATGCAGGGCCTTCACCCGATCTGGCGGCAGTCGGATTGTGACCCGCTCGGATTCCGATGGCATGGCCTCCACTTCCCCGCGGTGTTGTCTGACAATCGTATGACAAGCGCTTTATTTAAACATATGTCCACTGGGGTTCTGTCGTCCCGGGGGGATGATCTCGTTCGCAGGGTCTTCCCGGATCATCTGAAAGGCCGGGGGGTCGGCCCTGTTCATTTCTTCGTCCGTTCGCGGACCAGATTTTCCTCCGCTCCGTACCTCGCGAGGTCACGGAGCAGGCCCACGGGGAGGGGTTCGCTCATGGGGAGTCGAATGGTGCCCTTCGCTTCCTCGTACTTCGACAGCTCCTTCTTGAACGCCTTCCGGGCCTCCTGGGAGGCGCCGAACACGGAGTAGTGGTCCTTGAATGCCGCGAAGTACAGCAGCCGGCCGTGGAACCGAAACGCGGGAATCTGGTAGCTGATCGCTTCCTGGGCCTCCGGCACCGCATTCTGGATCGTCCGTCGAATCGTTTGCAAGCCCGCTTGAACGGCCTTCGGAAACGTCCCGATATACTGGTCGACACTCTTGAAGTCCGTCTTCGCCATTCGATCCACCCAGGGTTTCGGAGAATGGGCGGGCGAGGACTTGAACCATGCAGGTGCCATGGAAGCGAGGTCCCGCCTTGGGACCGGGCGCCCTTAATGGCCTGATGCGCCCACCATCGCTCTCGACGACCGCATTAAATGAGCGAATGGTTAAATAATCTATATGTTATTCATGGCTTCGGAGAATGGGACCCTGATCGAGAAGCTAACCCACGCGCCGATCGTCGTGAGCGACCAAGACAAGGCCCTCAAGTACTACACGGAGGTCCTCGGATGGGAGAAACGGCAGGACTACCAGCAACCCGGAAAACTCCGCTGGCTTACCGTTGCCCCGAGGGGGCAGGAGCTGGAGTTCATTCTGACCCAGGGGAAGTCCAAGGTCGACCTGCACGTCGGCCCGGAAGCCGGAACGGCCGGATATCAATGGGCCTTCCAGACGGATGACTGCCTAGGGGACTACGAACGCCTGAAAGCGCGGGGCGTGGACTTCCGTGTCGGGAATTACGCGGGGCCCCAGAAGCAGGACTGGGGATGGAACGTGGCCTTCCGCGACCCCGACGGAAACCAGTTTGTCCTCGTCCAACCCAATTTGACCGGCAAGACCTCCACGGCGAGCACGAAGGGCAAGAGGAACAAGTAGGAGGCAGACGGATGTTCGAGAAACTCACCCAAGTCCCCCTTGTCGTAAGGGACCAAGACCGGGCCCTCAAGTACTACACGGAAGTTCTTGGCTTCGTGAAGCGCCAGGACTCTCAGCAACCGGGCCGCCCTCGATGGTTGACCGTTGGATTGCCAGGACAAAATCCGGAGTTCATCCTCGTCCGAGGCGATTACGTGGTCGATCCGCGCGCGCCCCCGGAGGCGGAAAGCGGAGGCAACCACTGGGTGTTCAAGACGAACGATTGCCGGAAGGACGTGGAGACCCTCAGGGCGCGGGGCGTGAAGTTCAAGGGTACCGCCCCGGTCGAGGCCAATTACGGCCTCGCCGCGTACTTCACGGACCCGGATGGTAACCACCTCACTCTGCTGCAGCCCGGCCCGATGCCGTCGAAGAAGGGCTAGGAGACCTCGCGGGACCTCGCATGAGCGCGACCGACGTCTTCTCGGCCATCGCGGACCCGACGCGGCGGAAGGTCCTGGACCTCCTCGCCTTGCGGCCTCGGAACGCAGGAGAGCTCGCGAACGAATTCCCGCGGCTTTCGCAGCCTGGGGTGTCGCGACACTTGAAGGTGCTCCGAAACGCGCGGCTGGTCGACGTGATCGTCAAGGCGCAGCAACGAATCTACTCCCTCAAGCCCGAGGGCCTCGCCGAGCTGTACGAGTGGGTCGCGAAATACCAGGCGATGTGGCCCGACACGCTGGACGCCTTGGAACGCTACCTCGACGCGAGAAGGACCGGGGAGAAGCGGAAGGGGAAAGGCCGATGACAAGGACGATCCGCTCGATCGAAGGAGGCCGGCGCGAACACCGAGGAGGAGCCGGAGGAATCGCGGGGACATGAAAGTTATCGTCGTCGGCGGAGCGGGGATCGCCGGTCGGCAGGTCGTCGAGGCGTTGCGCCGCAAAGGTGCCACCGTGACCCCGGTGTCGCGCCGGACCGGTGTGGACGTCGCCACGGGCGTGGGTTTGGATCAGGTCCTGTCCGGAGCGGAACGGGTCGTGGACGTGAGCAGCGACGCGAGCCCGGATGAGGCGACGGCACGGGCCTTCTTCACCGCATCGGCACAGCATCTCCAACGGGCGTCGGAGCGGGCCGGCGTGGAGCGCCTGGTCGTCCTTTCGATTGTCGGGGTGGACCGCCTCTCGGGCGGCTACGGCGCGGCGAAAATGGATCAGGAACGGGCCATCCGATCGGGCCCGGTTCCGGCCTTTGTGCTGCGCTCGACCCAATTCTACGAACTCCTCTACCGGTTGCGGGACTGGGGCCCGAAGGACGGGGTGTGGGGGGTCCCGGAGCAACTGATCCAACCGGTCGCGGTCGCGGCGATGGCCCGCGTGCTTGCGGACTTCGTCCTCGCCGAGGACCCCGCGGGCGTCGCCGAGGTCGCAGGTCCCCAGCAGGAACAGCTGGTCGAAATGGCCCGTCGCTGGGCCGCTCGACGTGGAGAGACGGTGGAGGTTCGGGGAGTCTCAGATGACAGCGCGGACGCCCGGACTTCAAGGGAAGGGGGGCTCCTGCCCGGCCCGGACGCCACGATCATCGGACCGACGTTTCAACAGTGGCTCGACGCGGGGGAACGGGAACCGTAGCGGGAAGCGGTCTCACGCGACGTGCATCGGTGGTTTGAAGATGTCTCGACAAGAATCCCGAATCGAAAGACGAGGAGCGGTGCACGAAGTGACCGGACCCGAAATCCGCCGGGCAGGCACCCTGACGTTCGAGGGTGAGTACGCCACGATCGCCTTCGAGCGACGTCTCCACCACCCCGTCGACCGAGTATGGGAAATGCTGACGGAACCGGAACACCTCGGGCAGTGGTACATGACCAAGGCACGCATCGACCCGCGGGAGGGAGGGAGCATCGAGTTTTGGAGCGGACCCGCCCAATTGCACGTGACCGGGAAGATCCTGGCCTGGGACCCGCCGAGGCTGTTCGAGCACGAGTGGAACCTCGAGCCACGGAAGGATTTCCCGAAGGGCGAGGAGAGCATCGTCCGGTGGGAGCTCACCCCCGAAGGGGAGGGCACGCTCCTGCGGATCACCCACAGGCGCCTCACCCGCCGGACGGCGACCGGTTTCGTAGGAGGCCTGCACGGCTTCCTCGATCGACTCGAGGACCAACTCGAAGGCGCACCGCTCACGGACTGGCCCCGCCGAGTCGAGGAGGTCCGCCCGAACTATCCGGAGCCTTGGACGGAACGTTGACCTCGATCACCAGACTGCGCGACCGGCCTTGATCGATCTTGCCGGAACCGTTCGGCATCGCAGCATGAGATATATTTACGACTGTGGATAGATGTAGACGAACAACGTTTTTATCGTGCCAACAGCTCTGGACGCCGATGCCTCGCCTGGCAGGGCTTGTCGCCCTCGGAATCTTCGCGGCGCTCATCGCGGTGCCAAGTCCAGGTTCTTCGGTCTCAATCGCGAACACGGACATTCTTGTGTTCTTGGTCGGCCAAGATTCCGTTTCCCTTCCCCTCGGGGCTCAGGCCACGTTCACATGGATTGCCTACAACAACGGCACGTCCCCCCACCTCCTGGTCGCGCACCCCCCGGCGAACGGCGTCCTGTCGTTCGTGGCCTCTCCCGTCGAAACCGTCTTGCAACCCGGGGCATCCGACGAAATCCATCTCGAGGTCCATTCCCCCCGATACAGCGAGACCCGCTCCTTCCCCGTCTCGATGACCTTCGAGGCGACGAGACTCGCCACCGGCTCGGTGGGGACGGCCTCTTTCTCGCTCCTCATCGACGTCTTGGGCGTCACCGCCGGAAACAATCCTCAAGGCAAAGTCCTCGGAGTATTCCCGAACCTGCTTCCCGCCCCCCTGAACAACGAGTGGGGGGCCTTCGGCATCAGTGCCGCGTTCTGGCTTCTCGTCGGAGGCACGATCTACTACGTCGTAGCCCCTGTCCTCAAGCGACTCGCGAGCAAGACGAAAACCCGCATTGATGACATCGTCCTCGAAATCGCCGGCGCCCCCGCCTTCGTCCTCATCGCCATCTTCGGTGCGGTGAATTCCCTCAAGATCTTGGGGCTCCCTCCCGATTGGACGGATCTCCTCGGCCGGGCGTACGGTTTCGGCTTCGTGATCATCGTGACATGGGTCGGTTATCGCGTCTTTCGACGAGCGCTCTGGGCCTACGGGGGCGCCGGGAGGACGGAACCGGGAGTCGATCATCGGATCGTCCCGGTCTTGGACAAGCTCGGTGCGGTCCTCATCGTCCTGGCCGGAATCGTGTTTGCCGTCCAGAGCCTAGGGTATGATCTCACGCTCTTCCTCGCCGGCCTCGGCGTCGTCGGCTTGATCATCGCGTTTGCGGCGCAGGACACGCTCAGCAATTTCTTCAGCGGACTTTACCTGATGCTCGACCGCCCGTTTCGAACCGGAGACCTCATCCAGCTGGACACGGGAGAGGTGTGCGAGGTCCGCGACATCGGCATGCGGAGCACGAAGCTGTATTGGGGCAAAGACAACGTGGTCTTAATCATCCCGAACAACAAGATCGCGGGAACAAAGGTCGTCAACTTCGATCGGCCGGATCGGCCGTTCAAGGTCCACTTCGTCGTCGGCGTGAGCTATGACTCGGACCTTGACCGGGTGAAGGCGTTGCTGCGGGAGATCGCGGACGCTCACACGGAGATCCTGCGGGACCCCGGACACGATATCGTCGTCCAGGTGGATGATCTGGCCGAATCCGCCATCCTCGTCCGCCTGATCTTCTGGGTGCCCACCTCGCGGGACCAGTGGCGCGTCGCGGCCCAGGTGCGGGAGTCCGTCCTTCGTCGGTTCCGCGCGGAAGGAATCGAAATTCCCTTCCCGCAGCGGGTGGTGTGGAACCGGGCCTCCTCCGTCCCCGCGGGATTGTCTTCCTCACGCCGGGATGGCGGTGCCTAGTGGACCGCGGTAATCCCGACGAGGTCGCGCACGGCATCCGGCTCGAAGTCGAACCGCTCGGCTCCTCCAGCTCCTAGGGGCCGGCGTGCAACCGGCAGGCCCCAGGACCTCCCCCTGGGCGGATGTCGAACTCGTGCTGGAGTCGTATTCGCGGGGTCGCCACCTAAAATAGATTTCCCCCGTGGAGGTCGTCTGCAAATAGGGGAATATATTTCAGCGGTGCAAATTACGCCCAATGCTTTTTACTCCTCCCGTCCGAACGTCCGCCCGGATGCGGAGAGCGCTGCTACTCACCGCGGTAGCAGCGGCCCTCGTCCTTCTGTGGTCGTCCGATACCGCCTCAGCCGCCACGATCCCGGGCACGCCCATCCAGGTCCTCGAGCTCGACCCTCCCACGAAGGAGGTTTGGCAGGGCGCCCAGACGAACTTCTCCTGGGTCGTCTCCAACCCCACAGGGCCCCGATACCGGATCTCCTTGACGGCAAACGCGTCCGACCCCGATTTCTCGCTCGAGGCCTTCCCCGCGAACTTCACGCTCGGCCGAGATGAGTTCCGCGTCGTCCGGTTGAACGTGACGGCACCCCGGGATGGGGCGGCTCGGACCGCGAGAATTCACATCCGGTTCTCCACGATCAGTCCCGTGGCCTCGGCCTTCCCCTTGAACGCGACCGTCGTCGCGCAACGGCCCCCGGGGACGATCAACGCCCTCACGGCGTTCGTCGCGATCGGCGCCATCATCGCGATCGGCTTCGCGGCCACCCTCATCTTCGAACGGACGAAGATCCCCGACCTCCTGATCCTCATCTTCCTGGGCGTCCTCCTCGGGCCGGTGGCCCTGACCTATTTCGGCGTGGTCTTCGTCCCGCGGGGGGTCCTCGAAGCCGCCGCGCCGTATTTCGCGGCGGTCGCCCTCATGATGATCCTGTTCGACGGAGGCCTCAATCTGCCGCTCCTCCAGGTGATCCGGAAGATCGGCGCGATCGGGCTCCAGACCGGGATGGCCTTCCTCGCCACGATGGTCGCGGTCGCCTACGTCTCCGCGATCGTCCTCGGATACGATCTCCTCGTCGGGTTCCTGCTCGGGGCGATTTTGGGAGGCACCAGCAGTGCGGTCGTGATCGGCGTCGTCCGGGCCCTTCAGGTCGGAGAGGATACGAAAGTCGTTCTGACCCTTGAATCCGTGCTCACGGACGTCTTGTGTGTCGTGAGCGTCATTGCCATCATCGAGCTGATCCGGGGCGGTCCGGGCACGTCCGTCGGGATTGTGTTCATCAAGCTCGCTCAGGCTTTCTTCGTTGCCCTCGGGATCGGCCTCGCGTTCGGCATCGGCTGGCTGTTCCTGCTTCGCCGCGCGTCGAAGAAGCCGTTCGCTTACATGCTCACGATTGCGATGCTGTTCGTCCTGTACGGGGTGACGGAAACCGCCGGAGGCAGCGGGGCGATGGCCTCCTTCGTCTTCGGCCTCATCCTGGGAAACCACGAGGAGCTGAGGAAGAGGCTACGCCTGAAAGGGCAATTCGTCGTGGACGAGCGGATCAAGCAGTTCCACGCCGAGCTCTCCTTCGTGATCCGGACGTTCTTCTTCGTTTTCCTGGGGATCGTATTCACCTTCCAGTTCGGGGGCGGGTGGGACGTCTCGACCGGCCTTCCGATCCTGTCGCTGGCGAACGGTACGTTCGCGCTTTTCCTCGCGGGGATTATCGCCATCTTCCTCGCGATCACCGGTGTGCGCATCGTGACGGCTCGGGTCACCGCCGCGGTCCTCCACCAGCCACCCGGGGAGAGACGAGTCGTGTGGTCCCTCATGGGTCGCGGGCTCGCCGCCGCCGTGCTCGCGAGCCTGCCCTTCACAATCCCGGCCTTCACTGCCCCCGCCACCCCGAACGATCTGGCGTACCAGACGTTCATGGCCCCGTACGAGGTCCAATTCCTCAACATCGTGTTCTTCATCATCATCCTCACCGTGGTGGTCACGACCCTCGGTGCGGCGACCTATTCGCGGCTGCCGGCCCCGACCGTGCCCAGCGCGGGGGCGGCGAGCGGCCCGAGCAACCTTGGCTTCATGAGCCAACTCGACTTCGACGAATGGTCGACGATGAAGAGCGGGATGGATAGGGAGCCGGTGGGCTCGGAAACGGAGGCCGCAACAGATGACGATTACCAGGTCGAGGACGCCGAGGACAACGCCGACGACGGCTGACGGGCCAAGATGTGGGGGGCGGGGCGAGCCGGGGAATTCACTCCCGCGTCGGCAGCAACTTCGCAATCCCGCGGGTCATCAGCAGCTTCGCGCCCGCGGTCCGGATTTCGCGGAGGGCCGCCTGCGAGTCGCCCGGTTTCAGATCGACCCCGCGGACGGCGTCGGTCAAGACGGAGGCCTGGAAGCCGCGGCGCATCCCATCGAGGGCGGTGGCGCGGACGCAGTAGTCCGTCGCCAGTCCTGCGATGAAGACCTCGTCCACCTCGAGCTCGTGCAGCGTCGACTCGAGGTCCCTCCCGCGGTCCGTCGTCGCTTGGAACCCCGAATAGGAATCCTGTTCCGGATCCATGCCTTTCGAAAGGACCATCGTCCCCTTCGGCACTTCGAGCCGGGGATGGAAGCGCGCGCCCTTGGTCCCCTGCACGCAGTGCGGGGGCCACGCGCCGCCGAACTCCTTGAAGTGCTTCGTGACCCGCGGATGCCAGCATCGCGTGTAGAGGACCGGCAGCCCGCGCCGGAGGAACAGGGCCACGAGCCGGTTGACCCGAGGGACGATCTCGTCGCCCCGCGGGACGGCGAGGGAGCCCCCCGGACAGAAATCGTTCTGGACGTCCACGACCAGAAGGGCCGGCCTCGTCGTCACGGTCCCGTCCCGCCATTCCAGCGAATCGCTAAAAGGTTGCGGCCCTCCGGACGCGAGAAAAGTCGTCGAGATAGTCGTCCCGGAAGGCCAGGTCGGGCGGCAGCGAATCGAACCAGCGCGCCTCGACCACCTCGTGGCCCGGACGCAGGTCGGGCGATGTCGCCCGGGCGATGAACTGCGCGAAGTAGCCGTGGACGGCCCTCCTTCCATCGGTCAGGGTCTCGTGGATGATCCGGGTCAGGGCGAGATCGCCGAGGTCCAGACCGACCTCTTCGCGGACCTCCCGACGGAGGCCTCCGTCCGTCGTCTCGCCGGTCTCGAGCAAGCCGCCCGGGGTGAACCAACGTGCCGTCTCCGAGGGCCGGACCCGCACCAAGACGACGTTCCCTCGCCCGTCGTGGACGAGGCCGCCTGCGGCCCAAAAAGGCGCGCGGCCGCGGCGAAGGAACGCGCGGTCTTCCGAGGCGACGATTCGCGTCCTGCGGAGGATCGGGACCCGCCCGAACTTCGCGAAGGCGTCCCCCATCCGGTCCTTGCATTCGCCCGCGCACATCCGTGAGATTCAGCACGGAAAGGTTATTTAATAGGCCTCCGACTTCCCGCTCCCGCTGGAGGCGCTCCGTGCCCCTTGAGGACGTTTCGGACCGGTCGAACAAGGTCTACGACGCGATGAAGTCCGCGGGCATCACCTCGGAGGACAAGATGCGCGACGCCGAGGCGATCACGAAGATCTCCAAGCTCCCGAAGAATTTCGTCCTCACGGCGCTCCAAGAGTTGCAGGCCAAGGGCTATGCGCGGCGCAAGGCGCGGGAGAAGGCCGCCGGCTACTACCTCATCAAGTGACTCGCCGCGACCTCGGACGGCCGCCGGCGATCGCCGCGGCGATCATCATCGGAAGGATCGCGGTGGCGTCCCCCTCGATCGTCACCTGCTTCGCATCCTCCTTCACTTTGCCCCAGGAGATTCCCTCCCGGACCCGGGCTCCGCTCAGGCTGCCGTCCCACTCCGGCGCAGTCGTGATGTAGACCGCGTAGTCGAGGCCGCCGCGGAACTGGTTCCACCAGATCGTGTGATGCTTCGAGACGCCGCCGCCGACCATGAGGGCCCCCGTCTCCTTGGCGCCGAAGACGAGGTCCGCGAGATCCGTCTCGTCTCGGAACGACTCAATCGCGAAGGCCTTGTGATTCTGCCAAAAGGCCCACAGCTGGTAGCCGACCGCGCCGTCCAGGATCGCCGGGACGTACACGGGGATCTGGTTCTTCCAGGCCCACCACAGCAGTGATTCGCGGCTCTCCGTCCGGCGACCGAATTCCCATAGCAGTTCCTTCGTCGAGAGGGCCCGCGCCCCGCGGGCCCACAGGTCCCGCAGCATGGGCTGGACCTTCCTCTCGAGGACGATGCCATACGATTCGTTCGGCACGAGCACGTTCCCGAGGCGGTTCACCCCGAGGCGATGCAGCGCGACGTCATCCAGGTCGAAGTCTCCGTGGTAATAGGGCTGCCACACCCTCGCGAGGTCATGGTCGGCCGTCCCGCACGTCGTGATCACAGCATCGACGAGCTTCCGTTCGACGAGGCCCCGAAGGACGCCGCGCACGCCGGTCGCCATCAGGGCCGCCGGGAAGGAGAGGAAGGTCGTGCACCCCGGGCGGCGGAACATCGTCCTCAGGAGGTCCACCCCCACGGCGACCTTCTTCCCGGTGAAGCCGCCGCCGCGGCCCATCGCGTCGACGAGCGCCGCGAGGTCCGCCGACCGGGAGAGATCGATGTCCTCCACCCGCCGGCGGAGCAGGTCCCCCTTCCGCATCGCCGCGGAATCCCGGGGACGGATTAAAGCGTATCCCGACGGACGCCTCGGATCAGGGATGCAAGAGAAGCTGGAGGCGTTCCCAGACGCCGATCGCGCCGCGCCAACGGAACGAGGTCCCGCAGTCCGAGCACCGACCCCAGCCGTCATCCTCGAAGGTGACGCGTTGGGACTTGCAGGCCCCGCAGGAGCCGGACTCGGGCTTCACGATCCCGCGCCGCGCCCGCTCCTCGGCGATCTGTCCGTCCAACCGCCGGGCCGCCTCTTCCGCATTCCGCGCGAGCATCACGCCGCCGAGGTAGTCGCCCTTCGCGAGGACGTCCTGGGCCTGCCTCAGGAGGGTCCGGACCTCCGCGGGATTCAGCTCGTACGAGTCCGCCTCCCTCAGGATCGGTTCGACGGTCCCGAGGATCGCCTGGGCCTTCTCGACCTGGGCCTCTCGCAGCCGGATCGCGCGCTCGATCTGACGCTGCTGGCCTTTCATCGCGAGCCGCTCCGCCCGCGTCAGCAGGTCGCCCGCGGTCCCGTGCTCTCCCGCCGCGATCGCGGCTTTCGCGGCTCCGTGGAGGGCCTCCGCCTCCCGCATGTCCGCGCCCACGTTCTGCGCGAGCTCGATGTGGTCCCGCACGGACCCCACGGACTCCTCGACCTCCCGCAGCCGCCGGCGGCGGGCGTCCTCCGCCCGCTGTCCGGCCTCGACGAAGCTCTCGCGGGCCGC
>DASQXV010000118.1:0-15957 GCA_035639595.1 Thermoplasmata archaeon
CCCCGCCGCTACGCCGCATTTCGAGACCCTCCACGCGTTGGGGGCGATTTCGTTCTGGCCCGGCTATCAGTCCTCGCCATCGCCGTCCTAGAATCGCTTCTCGACATATTGCAGAACGCTCTCGAAAATGGGCATCCCATCGCCGTACATCTCATCACGGCCGAAGGCCCTGGTCCAATCCGGCCGGAGATGCCGGAAGAAGCATCGCTCCGGATGGGGCTGCACGCCGAAGACGTTCCCCTCCCGGTTGCACAGGGCCGCGATCCCGTCTGTCGTGCCGCTCGGGTTCCACGGGTAGCGGCCTTTCCGTCCGTGATCGTCGACGAAGCGGAAGACGATCTGATCGTTTTCGGAGAGGGTCTTGAGGATCTTCGCGGAGCGTTCCTTCGGAAACAGGAGCTTGCCCTCCGCATGGGCCGAGATGAAGGTGACGATTTCATTCTTCCGCAGGGTCTGCGTGAAGGCGCAGGGCCCCGCGTTGTCCAGCCGGAGCAGACTCGGCCGGCATTCGTAATGACCGGAGTCGTTCGTCGCGAGGACCGCCTCGGGGGCCTCGGTCATCGTGCCCCCCAGCCCGGGGAGGAGCCCCGCCTCCACGAGGACCTGGAATCCGTTGCAGGCGCCGAAGACCGGTTTCCCCGCCTTCACGAAGGCTGTCAGGTCGCCCGCCAGGCGACTGCGCAGGCGGGCCGCGAAGATCGCTCCTGCCCGGACGTAGTCCCCCGCGGCGAACCCGCCCGGGATCATGAGGATATCGTACGAGTCCAGGGTCCTCCGCATCTCCGTGGGCACGTCGCCCGTCAGCTGCTTCAGATGGACCTTCTCCGCTCGGGCTCCGAGATGTCGGAAGAACGCCACGGATTCGTCCTCGCAGTTCGTCCCTTCAATCAGGAGGACGGCCACGCGGATGTCCGAGCGCTTCACGAGACCACCACCTGCCGCGGGATCGCGTCGGCCCACGCCTTCCGCATGTCCGAGATCGCGAGGGAGGTCCATGGGCGACCTTGGCTGAGATGGAGGGAACGTCCGCCCGTTTGCCCGAGCCGGACCGTCGGAATCCCTTCGAGGAGATGCACGAACTCGTCGTATCGGTCTTTCCGGACCTCGACGAGCCAACGGCCGTTCGACTCCGAGAACAGCTGGACGTCCCACCGCGCAGGGTCCATCGGACTCGTGCTGAGGTCCGCCCCCAGGTCTCCCCCGAGGCACATCTCCGCCGCGGCCACCGCGAGGCCGCCGTGACTCAGGTCGTGGCACGCGGCGACGGCCCCGGAACGGATCGCAACGAACAACGCATCCATGGACGCGCGGAGCCCGAGGGCGTCGACGGACGGCGGCGGCCCTCCCTCGAATCCGCGGAGGGTTTCATACTCCGACCCCCCGAACTCCGGACGCGTCGCCCCGACGAGGACGACCGGATTCTCGGGCGACTTGAAGTCGGACGTCACGCATTGCCGCAGGTCCGGCACGATGCCGACTCCCAGGACCACCGGCGTGGGCGGAACCGGTCCGAGGATCGATTCGTTGTAGAAGGACACGTTCCCCGACGGGATCGGGATCCCCAGGCTCTTCGCCGTCGTGCCAATCCCACGGGCGGCCTCCCGGAAGGACCACAGTCGATCCGGCTTTTCCGGGTTCCCGAAGTTCAGGCAGTTCGTCAAGGAGTGGGGGAGCGCTCCCACGGAGACCAGGTTGCGACACACCTCGTCGACGATCGACGCGCCGCCGCGGAACGGATCGAGGGCGGTGAACCGCGGGGCGGACGCGACGGCAATGGCGAGGGCCCGCCAGGAGTCGATCAACGGGCGAATGACGGACGCGTCGCCATGCGCAGCCTTGCCAATCACCCCTTGCAGGGGCTTCAAGACGGTCGAGGCCCGCACCTCATGGTCGTACTGTCGGATCACATACTCCTTCGACGCGACGTTCGGGGACGCGAGCAGGTCCAGGATCGTCGATCGGTACGATTTCGGTTCCCGCGGGAGCTTGAGCGTCGGGACTCGTTTCCCCTCAGCGGGAGCCAACGGGCGCGTGTACTCGGGTCCGCCCGTATAGAACGCGAGGTCCATCTCCAGAACGACCGTCCCGCGGTATCGGACGCGGCACACCTTCTCCGGGATCACGCGTCCCACGGCGGTCGCGGGCACGTCGTACAGGGCGCAGATGGCGAGGACCTTCCCGACGTTCTCCGGCCGCACCGCGAGCATCATCCGTTCCTGGCTCTCGGACACCCAGATCTCCCAGGGCGCGAGGCCCTCCTCCTTCAGGGGCACGGCCTCGAGGTCGACCTCGGCGCCGAACCCGCCCGCGAGGGCCATCTCGCCGATGACGCACGACAGGCCGCCGCCGCCAAGGTCCTTCATCCCGTCGAGGAGGCCCGCCTGCGCGGATTCGACGCACGCATGGATCAACGGCTCTTTGAGGATCGGATCGCCGAGTTGGACGGCGCCACCTTCCCAGCCCTCGACGGAACGGTCGGTCAGGTCGACGCTCGCATACGTCACCCCGTGGATCCCGTCGCGGCCCGTCCGTCCGCCGCACAGGATGAACACGTCGCGTTCCGACCCGACGCGGTTCCTCACGAACTGGGACTTCTTCCCGAAGCCGACGCAGGCGACGTTCACGACGATGTTGCCCACGTAGCCTTCGTCGAAGACGATGCACCCCGCGACCGTGGGGATGCCGACGCGGTTCCCGTAATCCCGGATCCCCGCGACGACGCCGCCGAACAGGTACTTCGGATGCTTCGAGCCCTTCGGCACCTTCTTCAGGGGGAGGTCGAGCGGCCCGAAGTGCAGGGGATCCGCGAGGGCGATCGGCTGGGCCCCCATCGCGAGGACGTCCCGCAGGATCCCTCCGATTCCGGTGTTCGCGCCTCCGTACGGCTCGATCGCGGAGGGATGGTTGTGGCTCTCGATCCGCAACGCATACGCATGGTCCTCGTCGAACTCGACGACCCCGGCGTCGCCGCGATCCAGGACGTAGGACGTCTGCACAGGGAAGATGAACTCCTTGAGGATGGCCTTCGAGGACTTGTAGCAGCAATGCTCGGACCACGCCTGGCCGAGGCTTTGCATCTCGACGTCCGTGGGATCGCGGCCGAAGCCCCGGAAATGGTCTTGGATCCGCCGCATCTCCTCGACGCTGAGGGCGAGCCCGAGTCCCTCGCTGATCTCCGCCAGGTCCCGGTCGGTCGCATCCCGCAGGACGACGTCGTGGAGCGAGAATGGCAGGGACCGCCGCCGGACCCGGTCGCCCAACCCTTCGCCCACGTCGAGGACAGACGCCCGCGATACATTATGCTTCTCGTCCCTCTCGATAGGCGGCCAGGAATAGAACCTTCAAGTAGGAGGCGCTCCCCTGTTCGCGGGAATGTCGCGCGCGTTCCGGAAGAGCCTCGGCTCGACGCCCCTCGTCCTGGAGGTCGTCCCGCCTCCGAGGCGGTCCAGCGAGAAGGCCGTGGCGAACCTCGTCGATCGCGTCCGCGCGGCCGTCCGGACCTTGGGGACCCTCGACGGACTGAACCTGCCCCAGGTCCTCGACGAGAACCATCAGGGCCAGCCGTTCCTCCGGAACATGGACCCGAGGGAGTTCGCCCGCCGACTCGAGGACGACCTGGGCGTGGACCCGGTCGTGAACAACGTCGTCGCGCACACGCCGTCCGCGGAGGCCGTCCGGAAATGGACCCGCGAGTCCCTCGATGCGTACGGCCTCCGGAACTTCGTCCTCGTGGGCGGGACGCGGAGCCGGATCCGGTATCCGGGTCCGCCCATCCTCGAGGCGAACCGCATCGTGCGGACCGAGGCCGCGGGCCGCGACGACGTCGCGCTGGGCAACATCGCGATCCCGGACCGCGACCACGAGGTCGACCGGCTCGTGGACAAGACCCGCGCAGGCTGCGACTTCTTCACCACTCAGGTACTCTTCGAGGCGGAACCCATGGCGACCGTCCTCCGGGCGTACGGGAAGCGATGCGCCGCGGAGGGGATCGCACCTGCGACGGTCCTCCTGAGCTTCGCCCCGGTGTCCGATTACCAAGACCTCGAATTCCTCGTGTGGCTCGGCGCCATCGTCACGCCGCGCACGGAGGAGGCCCTCCTGAACGCGGAGGGCTCGGAGCCCGGGCGTGCCTCGATTGAGGTCGCGAGGAACCTGTGGTCCCACCTCCGGGCGGCCGCGGTCCAGTCGAGGCCCGCGGTGCCGCTCGGGGTGAACATCGAGGAGGTCTCCCTCCACAACCTCGACCTCGCGGTGCGCATGGCCTCCGAATTCCCGGCGTGGCGGGACGTCAAGGCCGTGCGGGCAAGCCATGTTTAAATAGCCGCGCGCGGGTTTTCGACCCGCCCGGGCCGACCGCCCGACGCGAGGGAATTGCGGATGGGGAAAGAGGATCGGGACCAATGGATCGTGAAGTGTCCGAAGTGCGGCCGCGTCCGGGAGTCCTGCCGTCACGTATCCCGGGATGACGTCCAGCGGATCGTCCGCCTGCTCGACGCCGGCGTCGAAGTCTACCAGGCGGACGAGGAACGGGAGGCGGCAGAGCCTCACGTCCACGAGCCGGTCCGCCCCCTCGCGCAGACAGTCAAGCCGCGCTTCACCCTGGACGACATCGTCCTATCGGATGCGACCCGCGAGGGGCTCCTCGACGCCCTCGCGGAGCTGCGGCACAAGGGGCTCATGTACCGACGCTGGGGCCTCAAGAAGGTCGTGAAGAAGACGAAAGGCCTGAGCCTCCTGTTCGCCGGGCCGCCGGGGACGGGCAAGACGATGGCCGCGGAGGCGATCGCGAACGAGCTGGGCCGGCCCCTGCACCTCGTCAATTACGCGCAGCTCGAGAACATGTGGGTCGGGGAGACGGAGAAGAACATCGAGCACGTGTTCCACGGGGCCTTCGAGGCAGGCGCGGTCCTCTTCTTCGACGAGGCCGATGCCGTGTTCCAGCGGCGCGGGGTCATGGCGACGCCGTGGATGAACCGCGACGTGAACGTCCTGCTCACGCAGATCGAGAACTTCCCGGGGGTCGTGATCCTCGCGACGAACCTCGCGCGGGTGATGGACCGCGCGCTCGACCGACGGATCGACATCGCGGTCGAGTTCACCCTCCCGGACGCCTCCCTGCGGCGGGAGATCTTCACGAGGCTCGTCCCGAAGGAGGCGCCCCTCGCGAAGGGGGTCGACTTCGAGGCCCTCGCGGCGAAGTACCCGCTCAGCGGCGGCTCCATCCTTAATGTGGTCCGGCAGGCGATGCGCAACTCCCTGCGGAGGGGGAAGCGGCATCGGATCACGATGGACGACTTCGTGCGGGCCGCGGAACGGGAGACGAAGAAGTCCGCTCTCCTGTCGATGGACCACCTCCAGGAGAGCCCGCGGCGGGAACGGATTCGCGGGTACGCCTGAAACGGTGAGGCCGGGCCCACGGGACCGGACTCCGTCCTGCGTATACCTCTGAGTAGAGGTATGCGTGGCCGATGCGGCCCTCCGGTCCCGCGGTCTACTTCTCGATGGATATCGAGTAGTCGTGGATGACCGGATTCGCGAGGAGTCGGCGGCACATTTCCTCCGCCTCACCCGTCGCCCGCTTCGTGTCGTTCGTCTCCAGGTCGATCTGGAACACCTTCGTGCTGTGGACCCCGCGGACGCCCTTGAATCCCAGGAGCCCCAGCGCCTTGTGCACGTTGTCCCCCTCGGGATCCGTGACCCCTTTCTTCAGGCGGATCTCCACACGGACCCGGACCATCGGACGCCCTCGCGCGGGCATCCGCTCCTCCCCTTAGGCCTTTTCTGGACCGTCCCCGAGGGTCGCGCGGACCAGGGCGAGTCCCGGCCCCGGCCGCACCGAGGGGCGACCGTTATGCACGGAGGACCGGAGGAGGCCCTTCCGCTCCAAGGATCGGATGGCGGCGAGGATCGTTCGGCGGGCGAAGCCGAGATCGGCGAGGCCGGCGACGAGGGCCTCGGACGACGTCGCCTTCCGGAGGCGGACGAGGATCGCCCTCTCCGCGGCTGGGAAGGCGTCGGCAAGCCGGGCGCCCTGGAGGACCGGCAGCCGAACGGGAGGGCCGTCGCAGAACCAGGCCTCGATGCCCTCATGGAACGCCGCGAGGACCGCCGCCAGGGTCAGGAGGCTCGTCCCGCCGCCCGCGCCGATCCGCACGGGGCCCTCCTCGCGGGCGGTCCGCGCGCAGCGCACGATCGCGTCCATGCATTCGCGAAGGTCGAACGGGTCCACTCGGACCGCGAGGACGTCCGGTTGCACGGCCCGCAACCGCCGGAAGGCCCTCGACCGGAACGTGTCTCGGGCCCCGACGACGATCAGCCGATCGTGCGGGAGGAGTCGAATCGCGGGCCAGACGTGCCGCTCGTCGAATCCCATCGTCGCGATCAGGGTTCGCATGGGAGCGGGTCACCCGACGAGGAGTTCCATCCCGGGGGCGGACTGGAGGAGCAGCCGACGGCCGTCCGCCGGGTCCCTCCGGCGGACCACGGCCCCCGCGGCCTCGAGGCCCCGCAGGTGGTGGTTCATCGTGGCCTTGTGGACCGCGAGGGCCCGTGCGAGGGTCGTCTCGGAGAAGGCCTTATCGCGGTTCTTGACGAGGAAGGCGAGGACGTCCCGCTGCTTCGGGGTCAGCGTATCCCCGTAGGCGATCCGGAGGAGGGGCAAAGGGATCTCCCGTAACGTGTCGTCGTGGACGTAGGTCGCGGGGACCCCCTCGAGGATGCAGACGAGAAGGGCGGCGCTGCTCATGAGCCGCGTCCCGCCCGCGATGTTGAACCGAAGGTCGGCGGTCGAGGCCCGTTCCCGGCGGACGTCCTCGCGGATGCGTCCGGCGCAGGCGAACAGGTCGAACGCGTCGCCCAGCTCGACGGCGGTCGCGGGGACGCCCAGGGACCGGCAGAACTCCATGACCTTCGCGCGGGCATCCCTGCTCTTCGCGTGGTCGCTGTGGTAGAACACGACCCGCTCCAGGCCGTCCGTCGAGCGGATCGATGGGACGAGGCTTTGGGGCCTCCACCCGAGGGTCCCGAAGAGGACGGTCACGGGAGGGCCGGAGACTCTCGAACGATATGAAATTTCTTCTTCCGGACCGCTCCTGGTTCCGGCGGCGAAAGGGTTTTATCGACCTGTCCGGATGGAAGTCGCCGAGGCCTCCGCGTGTCGATTGGGGAACAGACGCTCCTGGTGACGCGGCCGACCCGACTCATCGCCCTCCGATGGTACGTCCTGGCGGTCGTCTTCCTCGCCTTGGCCGGGGTCTTCTTCTTCCGGGTGATCCAGGCCTTCTATCCCAGCTTCCCGTCGCCGAACGTCGGGAGCTGGTCCCTCGGCACGATCGCGGGGGGCGCGTTCGTCTTCTTCGCCCTCGTCTCCCTCCTGGTCGCGGAGGTGTTCCGCAAGTCGACGAGGTACATCATCACGGACAACAAGATCATCCGCGAGGACGGGATCCTGAGCAAAAACTCGGAGATGATCCCCTATACGCAGCTCGAGCGGGTGGACGTGCGCCAGTCCTTCGGCGACCGCATCCTGCGGATCGGCACGATCGTCGTGGACACGGGGGACGACACCCTGAACATCGACAAGGTCCGCAACCCCCGTAAGATCCAGGACCTGCTCAGCAGCCGCCTCGGTCGAAAGGCCTGGGCGGGCCAGCCGCCCCAGCAGAACAAGTGATGTGGGGCGGACCTAGGGCCCCCACGGCAGCAGGAGTCGGGCTTCCCGCGTCCCGACGACGTCCCAGGCCCCGGGCACCCCGTCCGGTTCTCCCTCGATCCAGTATCCGCCGAGGGTCATGTCGTATCCATGGGCCTCGTCCAGGGAGACCGTGCAGCCCAACTTCCTCGGATAGCGGCGCATCGCCCAACCGACGTCGTGCCCGCGCGACCATTTCCGGCGTTTCAGGGCCACGACGACCTCGAGCCACTTCACCCGCTCCGCGGGCCGGTCCCGTCGGATCCGGCGCAGCTCGTCGGCCACGTAGTCCAGGTCCGTCCGGGACAGGCTCGCCTCCCCGTCCTCGCCCGTGTGGCTGTGGAAGCCGCCGAGGATCGCATAGCCGACATCGAGGTTCTCGATCGCGCCGCGGGCCCGCTGAGCCGCCTTCTCGTTCCCATGGCTGACCCAGTTCGGCTTCCGGTCCTCCGTCTGCAGCGGATAGGCGGTCCGGAGGACGGTGACCTCGCGCGGCCGCTGCCGGACCCGCTGCGTGCCCTGGTTCCCGACGAGGTACCCGTTCGTCTCGCGGTTGTACGCCTCGACGGCGGAGGTCACGAGGCCGAGGAAGCAGCTGCGCCCGATCACGACATCGTCCATGGAATCTCCCTCCGGTGGGGGTCCGCGAAAACGCCCGTCGGCGTATAAGAAAGTGACGTCACGAGAATCGGATTTTCGTTAGAATTTCCATCATATAGTTTCATCGACACGTCTCTCCGCCCTCCGCGGGAGAAAGGCGAAATACGGACGGGCCGATACGCGACGGGTCCCGTCATGAAGCGCTTCGCCACGGAACTGCGCGGCAAGACCGTGATGACGGAGGACGGGCAGATCCTCGGCGTCCTGGACGACTTCCTCCTGGAGACGAAGACGGGACGGATCCAGTCGTTGCTCGTCCAGCCCGCGGAATCCGTCGAGCGTCGGCTCTACAAGACGGACCCGGAGGGCCGCCTGATCCTCAGCTTCCGATCCATGAAGGCCGTGAAGGACGTCATCGTGACGCAGCTGGGGGACTGAGGCGATCCGGACGGCGGACGGATGACGGACCTCACGTGCCACGGCGGCGTCGGGAAGATCGGCGGCAACAAGATCCTCCTCGAGGACCGCGACGCGAGGATCTGGCTCGACATGGGCGCCACGTTCGACTTCGGCTCCGAGTACTTCGCCGAATACCTCGGGCCGCGGGAACGGTTCGGCTTGCGGGACTACTTCGCCCTCGGACTCCTGCCCAAGTTGCCTGGCCTGTACTCCCAGGAGAAGTTGGACCGCGCGGGCTTTCCCTACGAGGCGGCGCGCTTCTCCGCCGCGTTCATCTCCCACATCCATTACGACCACACGAACCACCTCCGGTTCCTCGATCCCGCGATCCCGGTCCACCTCGGGACCGGCACGAAGATCATCCTCGATTCCTGGGAGATCACGACGCGCGGGATGGACCTGCAGGCCCACGACTACCGCACCTTCCGGACCGGGTCGAGCGTCCCCGTGGACGGCGTGGAGGTCGAGCCGATCCACGTGGATCACTCCGCGCCCGCGGCGTACGGCTTCCTGCTCCACACGAGCGCCGGGACAATCGCCTACACGGGCGATCTGCGGCAGCACGGGCCCCACGCGGAGATGACCCAGGACTTCATCGAGGCCGCCCGGAC
This sequence comes from Thermoplasmata archaeon, assembly GCA_035639595.1. Lineage (GTDB taxonomy): Archaea > Thermoplasmatota > Thermoplasmata > RBG-16-68-12 > RBG-16-68-12 > RBG-16-68-12. The sequence continues at coordinate 9,361 of DASQXV010000118.1, forward strand.
GAACGAACCGGTCGCCTTGATCACGGAAGGGACGCGGGTGGCGCCGGAGGACCCGAGGGAGAACTTCACGGAGGCCCTCGTGAAAACGAAGAGCATCGACACGGCCCGGGAGGCCGCCGGGAAAGCGGTCTTCGCGACATTCAACCCGAGGGACGTGGACCGGATGCGCACCTTCGTGGAGGTCGCGCGGGAGGTCGGCCGCCGGTTTGTCCTGCAGTCCCGGGCCGCCCACCTCCTCGTCTCCCTCGCCCAGGACGCGCGGATCCAGGTGCCGGACGTCCTCCGGGACGCGGACCTCCTTGTGTACGACCGGCAGTTCGACCGGCAGGAGACCTGGGAGAAGAACCTGTTCGCCCAGCTCGGGGACCGCCTGGTGACGTCGGAGTACGTCAAGGCGCACCAGGACGAGCTGGTCATCCAGCTCGACTTCATGACCATGCCCGAGCTGATCGACATCCAGCCGGTCCCCGGGAGCGCGTTCATCCACTCGAAGAGCGAGCCGATCGAGGAGGACGACGAGGTCGAGAGGGCGGTGTCGAACTGGGTCCGGTTCTTCCAGCTCCGTCGGTTCCAGTACCACGCCAGCGGGCACATGTCGGAGCGCGAGATCGAGGCGATGATCCGGACGATCGCCCCGAGGGTCGTGATCCCGGTCCACACGGAGTTCCCGGAGCGCTTCACCCGCCTGGCTCGCCAGGTGATTCAGCCCCAGGTCGGGGTGCCGATCTCGATCGGCTGACGCCGCCGAGGTATCAGAGGAAAGCGTCCTTGATGCCCAGGATGACGAACTGGACCGCGATCGCCGCGAGGATCAGCCCCATGATCCGCGAAATGGCGTACGCGCCCATGCGTCCGATTCGGCGAAACACCCATTCCGCCTCGACGAGCAAGACCCAGGTGATGCCCATCGTCCCGAGGATGGAGCCCACGATGATCGCGATGGCCGACATGTCGAGCGGCGCGGACGCGCTCGCCATGAGGACCATGACGGTCGTGATCGCGCCCGGGCCCGCGAGCATCGGGATGCCGAGGGGGACGATCCCCACCGCCTCGCGCTCGAGGGCCTCCTGCCGGTCCTGGGCCGTCAGCTGGGTCCGGGACCGCTCGCCCTGCATCATCGAGAACGCAATCGAGAAGAGCACGATCCCGCCCGCGATGCGGAAGGCGGGGATCGTCGTGCCAAAGACGAAGAAGATGTAGTTTCCGACGAACGCGAAGACGAGGAGAGTGATCGTCGCGGCGAGGACGGCCTTTTGGATGACCCGCCGCTTCGCATCCTTCGGATACGCGCGGGTGAGGACGACGAAGAAGGTCATGGCCCCCAGGGGGTTCACGATGGCAAAGATCGCGACGAAGGTCGTCACCGCGAAGCTCGTGAGGTCGGCCATACCCCGGCGCGGCCGACACGGCGGCCCGTATTAGAACGTGTCGAGCACTTTCCTGGCGAAGGTAAGGTAGCCGGTGTGGCCGAGGGGCGCGAATGACGGATGGGTCCCGGTCTCCTGGGCCATGATCTCCCGCTCGATGATCTCGATGGTTCGCACCTCCACGAACCGGCGATCTCGCAATGCTTGGACGGTCCGGCTCACCTGTTCCACGTTGGGGGAGTACGAGCCGAGGTGACCGCATGGGCGCAATGAGCGGGTCGCCGCGTCAACCACGGCCCAAGGATCCGGAATGTCGACGACGACCGCATCGACGTCCCGCTCATCAATTCCCGCGCGGGCGTCTCTCCGTTTGAGGTCCACGCGCGTTGCGAACCCGGCGTCTGCGAGGTTTCGGCGAACGACCTCGAGGGTCTCCCCCAGGAGGTCATACGTCACCACCTGACCGTTCGGACCCACAGCATGCGCGAGGGCGATGGTCAAGGCCCCCGAGCCGGCGCCGACTTCGACGACTGAGTCCCCCGCCTTCAAGTCGCAGTTCCACACAATCGATGGCGCGTCCTTGGGCCCGATTATCTGGGCTTTCCGGCGAATCGTGCCGACCATGTCGCGCACCGAGGGCGTGAGGACGAGGAAGGCCCGACCTCCGATGCGCCACCGGCGTCCGATCAAAGCGCGCAGGGTTTCTGCGCGGACCACGCCGATCCGGGGCAAGTTGATCGTCTCTTGATCGAGGACAACGAGGTGCTTGCGCCCCGACGGTTCGAGCAACACCACGCGTTCCGGCTGCACGCATGACGGAATGCCTTCCGGAAAAAAGGCTTTGCGGACCGGTGGAGATACCTTAATGGGGTTACGCAGGTTCCGCTCCTGCCAGACTGGACTATGGGCACTTCATCCGCGTCCGAGCCGTCGCCGGGGGCCCGTCCGCGGTCGTGGCTCTCCGCACGATTCCGGGAACAGGTCCTGCGAGGCTCCATCGTGCTCGGTCTCTTCGCCGTCGTTCTCTCAGGCCTTTCGCTCGCCTTCGGCATCTCGATTCTTCAATATGCATTGAGCGGGATGGTCATCAGCAGCATCGTCATCGTCGCAGCAATCGGTCTGACCCTCCTGTACGGCATCCGAGGCTTCGCGAACTTCGCCTACGGCGACATCGTGACCCTCGGGGGATACGTCACCCTCGTCCTCACGTTCGGAGGGCTCTCCATCCTTCTTGGAGCGATCCTCTCGTTCCTGATCCTTGCGGCATTCGGCATTTTCCTGGAGGTCATCATCTTCTCCCGCCTGGAAGGTCGTGGGCCCGTCGCTCCGCTGGTCGCATCGGTCGGGGTTGGCCTCATCATCCAGAACGGAATCCGGGCGATTGCGGGTACCGGAAAGTGGCTCTATCCAATCGTCCAGCCTCAAGACATCGTCATTGCGCCTGGACTGGGAATCCACCCCATTCGAGGGATTCTCACCTTGGCGGTAGGAGTTACCCTGGTCATGTCGACCCATGTGTTGCTCAAGTACACGAACCTCGGGAAGGCGATGAGGGCTACCGCGGACAACCTTGAATTGGCCAAGGCGACGGGGATCGACACTAAGCGCGTGACCTATGCCGCGTGGGCCGTCAGCTGCGCCTTCGCCTCGACCGCGGGGGTCCTCCTTGGCCTCGGCAGCGCGCTCAGCCCGACCGTCGGCTTCGAGAGCCTGCTCCTCATCTTCGCGGCCGTAATTGTTGGCGGGATCGGTTCCCCGTACGGCGCGATGCTCGGCGGATTGCTCGTGGGTCTCTCGCAGGAAATGTCTGTCCCGTTCTTGATCTGGTTGGAGCGTCGCGATGTCATCGGGCTGCAATTCGGCGGTGCGTACAAAATCGCAGTCCCGTTCATCATCCTCATCCTTGTCTTGATACTGCGCCCGTGGGGCATTGCGGGCCGGAGGCCTGCCTTCGCACGGCGAGCGTTCTTCATGGAGCGCATCGCACGCTCCTTGCGACAACGCCCAGAGGGCTTGAAGGACGCGAGCACCGACAAGGAGGCCGGCAATTCATGACCGCAGTTCCAGCGGAAGGGACCCGCACACAGTCCGCAAAAGGGCTACCTTGGAGCGAAATCATCATTTTCAGTGTAATCGGCGGAATCGTCTTGGTTGGTGTGTTGTCGGCTGTCGAAGCGCGTGCGACTCCGAAGGGAATCCTTACGAACCTCGGCTTCTACATAAGTGTCGCGATTATCTTTTCCGTCCTCGCCCTCGGTTTCAACCTGCAGTGGGGCTACACCGGCCTGTTTAATGCCGGGATTGCGGGATTCTACCTAATCGGAGCCTATGTCGCGGCGATTGCCATAACCCCTCCGGCACCGCCGATCATCGTCGGCGATGTGGTGGTGTATCCGGGCCATCTTGGCGGCTTTTCGCTGCCGCTCGTGGCCGGGGTCCTGCTCGCTATGCTTGCGGCGGGGGGAGCCGCTGCCATCGTGGCGCTCCCTGCGCTCCGGCTCCGTGCGGACTACCTGGCCATCGCGACACTCGCGCTGGCCGTAATCCTCCAAATAGTGACGAAGAACGCGCAGACCATCACGGGAGGTGCCATTGGGGTAACCAGCATCCCGCCCCCCATTCTCTTCGAAGGGGTCGATGCGTCGTTCCTCAACGCGATCACCATGGTCGCGATTGGGGCCATCGTCCTCTTCGCCCTCTTCGTCGTTCTACAGTTCACGTCGGAGTCCCCGTGGGGTCGGGTCTTGAGGGCCGTCCGCGATGATGAAGAGGCAACGATGGCTTTGGGGAAGAACACGTTCAATTACAAGCTTCAGGCCTTCGCGCTCGGAGGGGCGCTGATGGGGCTGGCGGGAGCCCTCTACGCGGTCACCCTCGGATACCTTTCGCCGGAGTCGAGCTTCGCCCCCTCCGTAACCTTCTCTGTTTGGGTGATGGTCATCGTCGGGGGATCGGGCAACAACCGCGGGGCGATCGTTGGCGGTTTCCTTATCTACGGTATGGAATGGCTTTCGGTCCAGGTGAGGGACCAGGCCGCGACCGGACTCGCGGACAGCTACATTTTCCTCCGGGGTCTCTTCGCCGACCTAGGCCTCGGCGCGATTCTCGCCCTCGTTTCGATTTTCATCGTCGGGCGAATGGTCTCGGAGCGCCGAATGCAACGAGTCTTCGTTGGGGCAACCCTCGCCGCGTACGCGGCCACCCTCGCGCTCCTTGGTGCCCTCTCCGCCGGATGGGTGGCCGCGGTTTTCGTCCTCCTCGGATGCCTGGCTTTCATAATCGACCGTGGGAGGAAGAGTCGAACCGCGCGGGCGGTCTTATACGCCGCGGCAGCCGTGTACGCGGCGGGCTGGGGCTTCATCCTCCTGCAACAGCTCGCTCCCAACGCAGTCGCGGATTCGTTCTTCTACATTCGCCTCATGCTCATCGGCGTGCTGCTGATCCTGCTCATCATCTTCCGACCGGAAGGAATTCTCCGTGAGAAGAAGCGAGTGTTGAGGTGACGACTCGCGATGGCCACGAGCCCGTTACTGACCGTGCAGTCGGTCGAGAAGTCCTTCGGCGGGATCCGCGCGGTCGATCGGTGCACTCTCGACGTGGCGCCGAATTCCATTACGGGCTTGATCGGACCCAACGGCGCCGGGAAGTCCACCTTGTTCAACATCATCGCGGGCCTCTATCGGCCCGACGGCGGCGAGATCTGGTTCAAGGGGACCCGGATTGACGGACTGCCGCCCTACGATATCGTGGGCCTTGGGCTTGTCAAGACGTGGCAGATTCCGCATGAGCTGCGCAACCTGACCGTCCTAGAGAATGTCGTCCTGGCGGCGAAGGCGAACTCAGGGGAACATCTCGTGAACCTGTTCTTTCGCCCACGGACGGTCAAGGAGCAGGAGAAAGCTTGCCGTCTTCGAGCCAGGGAAGTGCTCAAGCTGACGCAGCTTGACAGACTCGCTAACGAACATGCGGGGAAGCTCTCCGGAGGCCAGAAGAAGCTCCTCGAGCTGTCGAAGGCGCTCATGTCGGATCCCACCCTGGTTCTGCTCGACGAGCCCGTGGCCGGGGTGAATCCGGCTTTGACGGGAAGCCTCATGGACCTTATCGAACGCCTCCGACGCGACGGGAGGACCTTCTTTCTCATCGAGCACGACATGAACGTTGTCATGAACCGGTGCGACCGAGTCATCGTGATGCACCAAGGCCGCAAGATCGCGGAGGGGCCGCCCGCGACCGTCAAGGCGGACCCGACCGTGATCGAATCGTATCTGGGAGGCTAGCCCTGCTCCTCGAAGCTCAGGATCTCCACGCCGGCTACGGGGAAATGGAGATTTTGCACGGGGTCTCCCTCACCCTCGACGACGGGGAACTCGTCACCATCATCGGCCCGAACGGCGCGGGCAAGTCCACGCTCGTCAAAGCGATGTTCGGGCTCATTCGGATCTCAGGCGGACGGGTCTTGTTCCGAGGGACGGACGTCACGGCCCGCGCCCCCCGAGAGCTGGTCATGATGGGGCTCGGATACGTGCCACAGACCAACAACACATTCCCTACGTTGACGGTCCTCGAAAACCTCGAGATGGGCGCGGTCACTCGCCGGCTGTCGCCAATCCCAATGCCGTGGGCTCGCCGCGGGGACGGGCGCAGTCGGGCGTCCATGATGACGGACGCGCAGATCCGGAACCGGGCGGTTGAGACGATCGAGCTCTTTCCCAACCTCGAACCGAAACTCCGAGAACCGGCCGGTGCCCTCAGCGGTGGGGAGCAGCAGATGGTCGCGCTCGCGAAGTCGATGATGCTCGACCCAGAGGTGCTCCTGATCGACGAACCTTCCGCGGGGCTCGCCCCGAAGCTCGTAGACGCGGTCTTCGCTAAGATTGTCGAAATTAACGAAGGCGGCACAGGGATCGTGATCGTCGAGCAGAACGCCAAGAAGGCCTTGGCAATCGCGGACCGTGGGTACGTCCTCGAAACAGGTCGGAACCGGTTCACGGGAACTGGCGAGTGGCTTCTCCACAACGCTGACGTGGGCCGGCTGTACCTTGGCGGGTCTGGCTGAGCTTCCCTGAGCAGGGAAAGGAAACAGAAAGGAAAGGGGTCAGTGCCGCCGGGAGTCCCCGACGGCCTGAACCTGAAGGAAGTTGGCCTGCGGCGGCGAAAAGCCCTGGGCAGACACACCCGAGGGGATGGCCGAGTCGGGAATGAACGCGACCCGGACGATCTGGAACGTCGA
>DASQXV010000119.1:0-12828 GCA_035639595.1 Thermoplasmata archaeon
ACCGTCACGTTGGAGCTGAACCATCCGTTCTCGCCGACCGTTCCCGACGTCTCCGACGTCGTGACGGGAGGCGTCGTGTCGACGAGGACGTCCATCGCCTGGGTCGCTTCGACGTTCCCGGCGACGTCGGTCGCGTAGAACCGGAGGGCGTGGGAGCCCTCGGGCAGGACGAAGGAGGCGGAATACGTCGTCCACGCGCCGCCGTCGATCTGACACGAGATGCCCGCCACGCCGCTCGTCGCGTCCGCCGCGCTCAAGGTGACCGTCACGTTGGAGACGTACCATCCCTCCGATCCCAACGTGCCGGACAGGGTCGCGACCGTCGCCGGCGGAGCCGTGTCGACCTGGACGAGTCGCGTGTGAACCGGCTCCGTGAGGCCCGCGACGTCCGTGGCCTTATAGTTCAAGGAGTGGCTCCCATCCGCGAGCCCGATGGGGGCGGTGTACGCGAGCCACGATCCGCCGTCGAGGCGGTAAGAGAGGTTCGCGACGCCGCTCGTCGCGTCCGTCGACGTAAGGGTGACGCTCGCGGGGGAGACGTACCATCCGTTGGCTCCTAGGGTGCCGACCACGGCCGTGGTCGACGGAGGGACCGTGTCGATCCCGAAGGTCACGTGGTTCGTGACTTCGACGAGGCCGATTCCATCCGTCGCGTTGAAGTCGAGGACGTGGACTCCATCCCCGCCCACGAGGAACGGGTCCGAATACCGGATCCAGCTCCCGCCATCGAGCCGATACTCGATCCAATCCGGGGGAGACGTCCCGTTCACCAGGCGTAGGGTCACCGTCACGGGGGAGTTGTACCAGCCCGCGGATCCCGCCGTTCCGTTCAAGAGGGCCTCGGAGCGGAGGACGATGTCGCCGATCGTCCCGTTGATCGCGGAGAAGGCCCTCACGGCCTCGATGTTCCCCGCGACGTCGACGGAATGGTAGTGGACGGAATGCTCGCCGACGTTGCTCACGTTGAACGGTCCCGTGTAGTTCGTCCACGGCCCGCCGTCCACGGACACGGGCGTGGTCGCGACCCCGGACGTCGGATCCGACGCCACGAGGGTGACGAGGATCGGGGTCACGAACCGGTTACCCTCCAGGGTCCCGGAGAAGGTGACGTTCGTCGTCGGCGCGAGCTGGTCGATCCTGAACGTGACGGCCTTCCGGGCCTCGACGTTCGACGCGCGATCGACGGATTCGTAGGACACGTTATGGAGGCCATCCGCGCTCACGGCGAACGGGCCGCCATACGGCCGGTCGGCGCCGCCGTCGAGGGAGTACGTCGTCCCGCTCACGCCGCTCAGGTCGTCCGTCGCGTTCAGGGTGACGGTCACGGGACCCGCGTACCATCCGTTCCGGCCCGGGAGGCCGGACAGGTTCGAGGCCGTCGAGGGCGGCGCGTCGTCCACGATCACGGGCCGGACCGTCTCGTCCAGGAGGCCGCCCGGGTCCTGCACCTGGACTTCCGCCGGGTAGATGCCCGCGGCGTCGTAGGTATGGACGGCCCTTGGGTCCGTCGACCAGGGCGTGTCCCAGACCCCGTCGTCCGTCCAGTCCCATCGGAACTGGAGGGTCGCGTTCGGATCGGGATCCGTGGACGCGGACGCGTCGAAGGCCACGGTCTCGTTCCCCCGAGGCCACGCCGGAGAGAAGTCGAACCGGGCGACGGGCCCGCTGAGGAAGAATTCGTTCATCGTCGGGGCGGCCGTGTCGTTCCCGTTCAGGGGCGTCAGGTTCCAGTTCGCCTCGATCGTGCGGAGGGCGGAGTAGTGCATGTACTGGGCGGAGGACCGGAAGGCGGGCTTCGCGGCCGGGCCCGCCCAGACCGTGTACATGTTCGGCGCCCCCAGCCCGCCCGCGTCCTCGTCGAACGTGATCAGGAGGGCCGCCCGGCGGGCCCGGAACACAGTGCTGTTCAGGATCCGCGGCGCGAGGTTCTCGAGGTACGCGTCTCCCGAGGCCACGGAGCAGCTGTGCATGTCGTGGCAGGTGTCCGGGGTGAACCACATGAAGTTCGAGGCGGTCCCCGGATCCGCGAGGTCCGCCAGGAGGGCGCTCGCATTCGTCCCGGAGGGGACGACCCGCGCGCAGCGCGTCCCGTTCGTCGCGATGTCCCCGTAGTACACGAACGGATTGTGCCGGACCGCGTACGTGCCGTAGTTCGCGGGATAGCAGTTGCTCGGCATGCCGTCCATGTACGCCTTCCACGTGAGGTTCGCCGCGACGAGGCGGTCCACGAGGTTCGTCGCATTCCACGCCGCCCAAGCGCAGGGGTTCGAATTCGGAAACGGGTTCGTCGTGCAGCCGAACGTGCTCGCCGCGGTGAGACACAGGTAGTTCGGGAGGCTGGGGAAGGTGCAATCCCGATAGTGGGTGGCCAGCCCCGAGGCGTTCGCGAGGCTCGTCAGGTACGGGGCCGCGCCGCCGCAGGTCGTGAGGATGTCACAGATCCCCTTGTTCTCCAGGACGATGACGACGACGTGGTCGAAGTGGACGCCATCCGGAGGCGGCGTCGCGAGGGGCGCCGCGGAATCCGGCCTCGCCTCCGCGGGCATGTCCCATCCGCGGACCGAAAGAGAGCCGGATGCGGGGTTGACCTCGACATTCCGAACCGGGATTCCCGCGGGAATCGGACCAAGGGCCGGGAGGGCCGCGAGGATCGCGAGGAGGAGGCCCAAGGCGCTGACCTGCGGTGTCCGGATTCTCCTCTCCCCCTCTCCCATTCGAAAGGCCCGCGGTGCGGTCCCACGAGCCTTGACGAAGTGTCATTCTGGGGGCTTGAACTGTAGGTCTCTTACCTAACCTGATACCAGAGTTCGGAACATCCTTATCGGCGCCCCGTCCATGCCTTCCGGCATGGGCGTCGTCGAGGGCTGGGAATTCCCCTGGCTGAGGCCCGTCCTGACGTCCGGGCCGACGTCCGAATCCGCCATGGTCCGGGAGCAGGGGGGCTGGGTCCTCGCGGGGAGCATCGCGAGCGCGACCCTCGGCTTCGCGTTCTGGGCCCTCGCGGCCCGCCTGTTCAGCGCCGACGCCGTCGGGACGGCGGGGTCCCTCGTCGGCCTGTCGTCCCTCGCGACGTCGATCGGCATCCTCGGCCTCGACAACGGCTTCGTCCGCTTCGCCTCCCGGGTCGCCCGCCCGCGGACCCTCCTCTGGGAGCTCACCTTGATCGGAGGGGGGCTCGCCTCCGTCGTCGGCCTCGCCCTTTCCGTCGTGGTCCTCAACGCGGGCCACGTGGACTCCGGCCTGTTCCTGGCCCTCGTCGGCCTGACCGTCGTTCTGACGACATCGCAGACGACCTTCCAGATCATGGACGCGGCGATCCTCGCCGCGAGGAAGAGCGAATACCTCGCGTTCCGGGCGGCCGCCTACGGCCTCTCGAAGATCGCCGTACTGTTCGCCCTCGTCGGGGCCGGGACCGCGGGCCTGTCCGCCGCGTACACGCTCCCCCTCCTGGTGATCACGATTGGGAGCTTCTTGCTCGTCCGGAGGCTCTGGGCGCAGCCGCAGGAGGGCGCGCCCCATTCCCTCCGGGACCTGGCCTCCCTCTCCGCCGGCAACTGGCTTTCGGGGATTGCCTACTCCATGCCGAGCCGCCTCGGCCCCCCGTTGATGCTGATCTTCCTCGGACCTAGCCCGGTCGCCTACTTCTTCATCGCCCTCCAGCTCGCGGAGGTCCTCAACTACATCCCGGAGAGCGTGTCGAAGTCCCTGTACGCCCACGGCTCCCTGCTGGACAAGTTGCCCGCCGCCCTGACGTCGAGCATGCGCCGCCTCCTCCTAGCGATCCTCGTGCCGCTCGTCGCCCTGGGGGTCGCCCTCGCGTCCCTCGGCATGACGATCGTCGGCGGGACGTCGTACGGGGCCCACGGCCTCGCCCTACAGCTGTTCCTCCTCGCGACCCTGCCGAAGGCCGGCGTCCAGCTGTACAAGGCCCAGTTCAACGTCGATCGACGGCCCGTCGCGCTCATCGTCCTGGGGGGCGCCCTCGGCCTGTCGACCCTTGCCTTCTTCGTCGTCGGTTTGGTCACCGGGGTCAAGGCGGACTGGCTGCCCCTCGCCTGGGTCCTCGGTGGGACGCTCGCCTTGGGAGTGGGATGGTCCCTCTCTCGCACGCGTGGCGCGAAGTCCCTTGATGGACCGTCTCCCCGTTGAGTCCGAGGCATGCCCTACCCTCTCGGTTTGGCGAAAGGTAGATGTATACGTATTATGATATTGAATACGTGGCCCAGACCGTCTCCGTTCGCCTCTCACGCGAGAGGCTCCAAGAGATCGACCGAATTGCGGAACGACTGAAAACCGATCGGTCCGAGGCGTTGCGCCGTTTCATCGAACGCGGGCTCCGAGAGGCACGAATCGACGAAGCCCTCGACGCGCTTCGCAAAGAGAAAGTCTCAGTCGGCCGCGCCGCCGAGCTCGCGGGGGTGACCCTTTACGAGATGCTCGATCTTGTGCGGAGCAGTCACATCCCGTCCGGGTACGGCCCAGACGATCTCGAACGGGACCTGCGAGAACTGGGACGCCACGGATGATTGTCGCGGACGCGACCCCTCTCATCCATCTGAGCCGCGCCGGCCTAGCCCATCTGTTGCCGAAGCTCTATCAGGGCGTCGTGGTTCCACGATCCGTCTGGGCCGAAGCGGCCGAGCGAGGCGGTCCACGGGCTGAGGCCCACGTCCTCGAAGAGGCCCGAGAGCATTGGCTTGAGGTTCGCGAGTTGTCACCCAAACAGCGGAAGACGTCGGAATCCCTTCGGCGCGGAGCCCCCGTAGGCCAGGGCGAGGCGGATGTGATTGCCCTAGCGAGCGCCCTCGGGTCACCCGCCCTCATGGACGACCGAGTGGCAATTAATCTCGCACGGATGAAAGGAGTCCAGACACGGTGGACCACCACCGTGGTCCTGGAGGCCCGGAGCCATGAAATCCTGAGTCCGATCGATGCGCGCCACGCGATTGAAGACCTCATCGCATCCGGACTCTGGATCCGCCAGGACGTACTGCTCCGGATTCTTGCGGCCCTCTCGGAAGGATAGACTCGTGCATCTGGCTCGCGGCTGTGGGCGATTTCGCCCGCTTCTGCGCTCTCGCCGGGCGAACAATACAGGGGGAGCCCAACGGTTGAAGCCCCTATCGATCTCCGGGGCGCTCCCCGAACCGACGAAACGCCTTCCTGCGACGAATGACGAGAACCGCGAGGATGACGGCGAGGACGCCGGAAATCGCTCCCGTCACCGCTGCGGACGGCGTCGGATCCGGCGCCCCTTTGACGTGGATCGTGACGGTCGCCGAGACCGCGGGAGCGAGCGGCGTGCCGTCGTTGTTCACGAGGCGCGCGGTGACTGTGTTGTCCCCGTCCGGCATGTCGACCATGAAGCCCGGCTCGTAGGCCTGCGGCACCTGTTGGAAGGCGCCGTTCAGGAACAGTTCGACGTGGCCTTCGTTCGGCGCGTTCGGTTGGCCCCGCGGGTCGACGAGCGCGAAGTTCGTGACCTCGACGGCGAAGTAGACGTCGTGGCCCGTGACCTGACCCGGGTTCGGCCAGACGAACCGGATCGACGGCTGGCCCGCCGCGGGACCTTGCGTCGACACGACGCGGACGGACGCGCTGACGTCGGGCGAGAACGCGGTCCCGTTGTTCGCCACGAGCTGCAATCGGATCGTGTGGGGTCCCGACGGCAACGGGAGGGAAATTGGCTCGACGCGGGTGAGGAGCCGCGAATACGCCCCGTCGATGTACAGGTCGACGTGGCCCTCCGTGGCGGGGCTCCCCTGGCCCACGCGGCCGGGCTGCACGAGGACGAAGTTGGAGACCGCGAAGGTCAGGATCACGGGACTCCCGTTGCCGATCACCTCGTCGTTGCGGGGCGTGAGGATTGAGAGGGTGGGCCCGGCCGCGGCGGCCGGCGGGCTGGCGAGAGGGAGAAGGGTGAGGCCCAGGATCACGAGGGCCACCACGCCGCTCCGGCGGCTCATTCGCGGACCTCCAGCTTGCGGTACATCGCCGCGAGGATCGCGAGCCCGAGGAGGACATTGGCCGCGCCGAAGTACGGCGTCGCGTCGAAGGGGATGATTCGTCCGGTCAGGGCCTTCACAGTGACATTAACGTCCGCTCGGACGTCCGGTTGCAACGGGACGCCGGCGGGGTCGACGAGTTGGAGGGTGATCGTGTGGGGCCCGTCGGGCGCGTTGAAGTGGAGCGGGGCGTAGTCCGCCCACACCGCGTAGGCGGCTCCATCCAACGCCACCCGGAGGTGCCCTTCGTGCGGCACGCCCGCGACGCCTCCGAGGGGCACGATCGCGAAATTCGTCGCGCGGAAAGAGACCGTGAAGTCCGTCCCGAGCAAGGCTCCCTCCTGCGGATACGCGATTTCGAGGGACGGCATGCCCCCGGCGGGCCCTCGAGTTACGACGACGGACACGGATGCGACAACGTCGGGAGTGAGGGCGGATCCGTTGTCCATCACGAGGCGCAGCAGGATCGCGTGCGGCCCGGACGGAAGCCGGAGGACGACCGTGTTCACGCTTGCCGTCGTCGTCCAATTCCCGTCGACGTGGACATCGACGTGGCCTGAATTCGGCGAAGAGGGACCCGCGCCTGGATCCGTGAGGTTGAAATTTGTGACGTTGAAGACGACGACGACCGGGCCGCTGTCTCCGATCACGGCTCCGTCGCGGGGCGAGAGGATCGACAAGGTCGGAGGCGGTGCGCCGCGGACGACGCCCATCGGGATTCCCGTCGCGACCAGGAGGGCGATGGCCGCGAGGACGATGACCAGGAGTCGCGCCTTCACGCGTCCCACCCGCGGGTCATCCTATGGGCTCCCTCCCCTACCCTGCGAGGTCCGAGCCGATGCCTTCTTCCGCCGCAGCACCAACACGACGAAGAGGAACGCCAGGAGCAGGGCCATTCCTCCGTTGAACACCAAGGGGAGCGTCACCGCGGAAGAGGCCGCGACGTGGAGGGGCACGGTGGCCGCGACGTCGGGGGAGAGCGGCGTCCCGTCGTTGTTCACGAGGCGCGCGGTGATCGTGATGTCCCCGTCCGGGAGGGCGACGAGCAACACGGGCTCGTACTGGACCACCTCCATGACGACCTGGTCCAGGACGAGGATCTGGACGTGTCCCTCCCGTGGGGCGTTCGGCTGGCCTCGCGGGTTGACGAGGGTGAAGTTCTCGATGCGGTAGGAGAGGTACAGCCCGTGGCCCGTCCGCTCGTTCGGCGCGGGCGAGCGGATCGCGATCTGCGGGACGCCCGCGGCGGGCCCGTGCGTCGAGGTCACGGAGACGGACGCGCTCACGTCCGGGGTCAGCGCGGTCCCGTTGTCGTCCACGAGCTGCATCCGGATCGTATGGATTCCGGAGGATAGGGAGAGGGAGAAGGGCTCGGCGTCGACGACGAGTCGCACCTGCCGACCGTCGAGGAAGACGTTCGCGTGGCCCTCGTTCGGTCCCGCGATCTGGCCGACCCGGCCCGGTTGCACCAGGAGGAAATCCGAGACGACGAACCGGACGATGACCGGAGCGCCGTTTGGGATGACGGCGCCGTCCGCGGGAGAGACGATCGTCAGGGTCGGTGAGGCGGCCTGGGCGGTCGACGCGGACATGGAGACGGCGAGGAGGGCGACGGTGAGGAGGGCGGGCGCCAGGGGATGCCGCCTCACGGGATCCGCCCCCGCACCCGCCGCACGATGCGCTCGAGGCGATCCAGCCCCGGGCCGCGGTAGAAGAGGACGCCGAGGATCGCGAGGCCCAGGACGATTTGGGCGATGGAGAGATAGGGATTGATGTCCACGACGGCCTCCCGCTGCGTCCGGAACGTGACGGTGTCGGAGACGTCGGGGGTGAGGCTCTGGCCCGCGTCGTCCGCGAGTCGCAGCGTCACCGTGTGCAGGCCATCCGGGAGGTCGGAGAAGGGGATTTGCCCGTACGACGTGAGGGTCCGATAGATTGTCCCGTCCAGGACGACGACGACATGCCCTTCGTTCGGCACGCGGGTTCCCCGCCCCGGAGGCACGAGGGCGAAATCCGTGACGCGGAACGAGATCGTCACGTCGTCGTCGAGGACGACGCCCGGGTCCGGATACGCGATCTCCACGTAGGTGATTTCGATCCGGGGCGTGCCGACGGCGGGGCCCTGGGTGACCGTGACCGCGACGGATGCGCTCACCTCCGGGGTGAGCCCGGTCCCGTTATCGGAGACGAGGCGCAGGCGGATCCCATGGGTCCCCGAGGGGAGGGGCAGGTCCACGGTCGGCCGGGAGGCCAGCGTGACCAAAGCGTCGTCGACGAAGACCTCCACATGGCCCTCGGTGGAATTCCCTCCGCGCGTCCCGGGTTCGGTCAGGTTGAATCCCGAGGTGACGAAGACGACGGAGACGGGAGTCCCGTTCCCGATCACCGCGCCCTCCGCGGGGGCGACGATCGTCAGCGTGGGACCGGCGGCCCGCACGGTCGGCGGGGCCGTCCCGAGGACGAGGACCAACAGGAGGATCGCAAGGGCCGCGGACCGCCCCATCGTCCACGGCTCCGCCTTCCCCATGGGGCTCCTCCCCTTCCGCGATGGATGGCACGACCCTCTATTAACGTGCCGTGCGCCCTGGCCATCCCGCGGCCCGGGTCGACGACGGACTTCGGAATACAAAGTTAAAGGGGGTGCGCCGCCCTCTCCCGGTCTCGACGCACCCGATGATCGTCCTCGACTCCCTCAGTGCCCGCCCCCGGACGAGATGACCTGCGCCTGCGAGGGGCCCGCGACGTTGTTGTAGAACAGGACGAGGAACGACTTCGGGCCTCCCAGGACGCTCACCGTCGTGCCCGTCCCCGCGGGGAGCAGGAGGAACTGCGGGTCCGCGTCCACGCTCGGGTGGACCGGGTTGAACCGCGCGCTCCGCGTCGTGTCGAACGCGCCCGTGTCGAGATCGAGGGTCGTCACGTAGTACCGGATCGATTGGTTCCCCTCGTCGATCGTCGGCGCGCCGTGCGCGACCCCGAGGGCGTTGAGGTCCGCGAGCACGATCGGCGCGGTCTGCACCGCCGTGTTCCTCGGGTTCGCGACGAGGAACTCGAGGAAGCCGTCGCCCGAGGTGAGCTCGTACACCGCGGAGGCCATCCGCCCGGTCGCGTCGAAGGAACCCGTCAGGACGAGGCCCAGGTCCGCGACCTCGACGACGTAATCGGGCGCGCGGTCCCCGTCGACGTCGATCCAGACGTCGGTCACCATCATGTTCGCGACGGACCGAAGCCCGTGGGTCGCCACCGCGAACTCGAGGATCCGACCGAGATCGGGGTCGTCGAACACGTGGGCGCCCGTCGCCCGGATGTCGAACCAGTTGTCCGGGTCGTTCGGCATGCCGCGGGCTTCGCGGATGAGATCCTCGTTCGGGTCCGAGACCCCGAACTGGTAGAAGTCCACGAACGTGTCGGCGAGGCCGGGGTTCGAGACGGTCAACGCGCCACGGCCGTGCGCGATCGAAGCCGCGGACCGGACCGTCGGGAGGATGTGGAACGGCACCCGGAGGACGTCCCCGCCTCCCTGCTCCGTCAGGGTGAGGAAGCCGTCCCGCTCGACGAAGCCCGCGGGGATCAGGCGGAAGTCCACCTGGAGGTCCAGGGACAGCAAGGCCGTCCCGCCTCCGGGGACCTCGATCGACGACGGATGGACCAACGTGACGCTGCTGTCCGCCTCGTCCGCCGTGCGGAACGCGGAGGTTACGTCGAACGTCTTCGTGTCCGTCCCCTCATTCCGGACGAACAGGTCCCGGTGGATCGTCTTGACGGGAGTCGTGCCGCTCTCGACGACGCCGAAGGACGCGCTCCCGGGCATGACGACGGAATGGACCTTCGAGGCCACGTCAACCCGGATCCGGCCGGCGCCCTGGAGGGCGACCGGGTAGGGCGTGCCGCCCCGCTCCGCGTCCGTCGCGGTGTTCATGAGGGCGTCCTTGATCTCTTCGACGCTCCACGTCGGATGGAGGGCTCGCAGGATCGCGGCCGCGCCCGCCACGTGGGGCGCCGCCATCGAGGTGCCGGAGAGGTCGATCCCGTCGTCGCCGCTCCCTGCGCGGGCGGAGTGGATCGATCCGCCCGGCGCGGTCACGTCCGGCTTGAGGCCCGAGTCGCCGAATCGCGGCCCGCGGGACGTGAAGCCCTGGAGCCGGTTCGGGATCGGGACCTGGTTCGCGGGGTCGAGGGTGAGGGTCGTCGAGCCCGCGACGAGGTTCATGCGGATCTTCACGCCGTCCGCGTTGCCCACCATGACCGCGGGGATCGTGATGTCCGCGCCGGTCCCGTCATCCCCCATCGTGATCGGCTCCGCGTCCGGGACGTTGTTGTAGACGACCGCCGCGGCGGCGCCCGCGGTCTGCGCGTTCCGAACCTTCGTGACGAACGTGCAGGTGCCGCGGATGATCAGCGGGACCATCCCCGTGAGGTTCGTCGTGATCGGAGCGCACGCGTTCCCGACGAACCGCGTCGTCCCGTTGCGCGTCCCCGTGTCCGCGAGGCTCGGTCCGAAGGCGGCGGGGAGGGATTCGTAGTTCCCGTCCGCGCCGCCCGAAGCGCCGGCGACCGTCGCGAGCTGCACGGAGATGCCCGGGTCGTTGCCCGCGGCAACGCTGATTGCGGCCGTCGCGACGGCCGGCGACCCCGTGACGTAGGGCAGATTGCCCGAGTTGCCCGCGGAGGCCACGACGACCACGCCGAGGAGGGCCGCCGCGTTCGACGCGACCGCATCGAGGCCCGTGTCCCGCCCGTACGGGCTTCCGAGGGACATGTTGATCACGTCGACATGGTCCGACGTGTCCCCGTCCCCGTTCGGGTCCGTCGCCATCTCGATCGCCGCGACGACGTTCGCGGAGCTCGTCGATCCGAGGGCGAACACCTTGTAGATCAGGAGGGAGGCCCCGGGCGCGACGCCGTGGGCCACCTTGGACGTGCCGATGCCGGCCGCGATGCCCGCGACGTGGGTCCCGTGTCCCGCGACATCGAGGGGATCCGGGTCCGGCATGGGGATGCTGCTGCATACGCCCCAGGCGGGCGTCACGGGCGGACAGTTCGCGTCGTACCACTCGCCGACGAGGTCCGTCCCGCCGACGACCTTCGCGGTCGGGAAGGTCCCGGGCTCGATGACCGTCGCGTTGTTCGCCGTGTAGTCCGTGACATTCCCGCTGCCGCCGAAGTCCGCGTGGGTGTAGTCGATCCCCGTGTCGATGAGGGCGATCCGCATGCCCGTCCCGTCCGTCCCGAGGTCCGAGTAGCTCATCCCTCCGAGGATGAAGGGCACGCTCTTGTCGAGCGCGGGCGTCGCCTTCGCCACGGGCTCCAGGTGGGAGACGCCGGGCACGGCGAGCAGATCGGCGAGGACCGCGCGGTCCGCGACGACGTCGAAGCCGTTGAACACGATCCGATATTCATGGAGGATCCGCGCGCCCGCGGCCTGGAGGCTCGCCTTCAGGGCGGCGTGGGAATCGCGCAGGGAGGCGACGTACGCCTTCTGTCCCGCGCCATCGAGTGCGGGTCGGCCTCCCGCGAGGCGCTGGGCTTGTTCTGCGGCAAGGGAGTTTCCCTGGAGGGCGACGACGACCTCGACGGGTCCATGGACGTCGCCGGAGAAGGAGACGCGTTGCCGCGTGAATCCGTCGGTGGCCCACATGGGCTCGAGCCCTTCGAGGCCGACGGAACGCGCGAGGTCGCTCCAGTTCAAGGGCGCCGCGGCCATGGTCGCGACCGCGGACACGGGGACCGCACCGATCGATCCGACCATCACGAACGCGAGCAGGATCGCGGGCACGCGCCGAAGAACGCTCACCCTGTCACGAGAACTCTCCACGTCCATTGGAATCTCCCTCCCGGAGGACCCATCTCTCCTCAGGTGAATTGCATATTGGGATGGGGGTTCAAAAACCATTCCCCCAATCAGGATTTTGATATCGAAGGCGCGGGCCGGTCCCGCCCGCGGGACGGTCGCCGGCCCACGAGCGCGTCCGAGCGCATCCCGCGGCCAATCGGATATACGCGGACCGCCTATCCGGCGGACCGGTGTCTCAGGCGTCCATCGAGCGCCTTCGGAAGTTCCTCCTGCCCGTCGAGCTGGCCGAGGCCGAACTCAAGGCGAAACCCGCGGCCGCGGTCCTCATCCTCCTCCGGGAGGGCCCACGGGGCCTGGAGGTCCTCCTCGCGGAGCGGAAGAAGCGGGAAGGGGACCCGTGGTCCGGGCAGATCGGCCTGCCCGGAGGGCGGCACCACGAGGAGGACGGGTCCCTCCTCAACACCGCGCTCCGCGAGACGTTCGAGGAGGTGGGCTTGGACCTGCCGGGACGGGCGGAGGTCCTCGGCCACATGCCGCCCCGCGCTCCGGGCAACCGGCCCGAGATGCTCGTCGTGCCCTTCGTCGCCCTCGCGACGGGACCCGTGGAACCGCAGGCGGGCCCCGAGATGGCCTCCGTGTTCTGGGTCGTCCTGGAGGACCTGGGTCCGACGCAAGGCAAGAGCCTCGTCCCGACGATCCTCGGAGAGCTGAACGTGCCCTCGTACCTCCCGGAGGGCCGGTTGATCTGGGGATTCACGTACCGGATCCTCGAGGAACTCCTCGTCTTCGTGGGACTCAGCGCCTGAAAAAGCCTATGGAAATCGGTTGCCGCAGTACGGGCAAAGGGCCGCGTCGAATGGGATTTGTCGCCCGCATTGAGGACAGAAGCGAAGCCTCATCCAACCCGGACTCGCGCCGGAGGCAGCCATGCCCGCGATGTAGATGATCGCGGAGATGAGGATGCCGAGGAGTATGAGCATCCCCGCATCGGCCCGGAAGGTTGGTGGATTGCTCCCGTAGTTGTAGGAT
>DASQXV010000120.1:0-7671 GCA_035639595.1 Thermoplasmata archaeon
GATGCCGTGCTCGGAGCCGCACCACCGCCCCCGCCCCCTCCTCCGCCCGCCCAGATCGCCACGAGCCTCACGCTCACGACGAGTAAGAACCCGTCTCTGATCAACGAGACCGTCACGGTGTCGGGTCGCCTCGTCGATGCATCGGGAGGTCCGGTCGTTGGCCGCCATGTGTTCCTCGAATGGTCGGGGGATCAGGTCACGTGGTACCCCGAGTCGCAGATTGGACAGTTCCCGGCCACGGATGGGAACGGAGGCTTCTCGGGTCGCATGACGTTCATCGGCCTCGGTGACCATCTCGAATACATCCGGGCCGGATTCGTCGGGGACTCGACCTACGTGGCCTCGCAAAGCCCGGTCGTGACCCAGACCGTCGTCGTCCCGCCGATCGCGCCGTCGGACCCGACCTTGCCCCAAGTCTCCGCGGCGATCGCGGGAACCCCGGGCGCGAACGGCTGGTATGTGTCCTCGGTGGCCGTCACCCTCACCGCGACCGGCGGGAGTTCGACGATCAGCTATCAGATCGATAACGGCCCTTGGACTACGTACGGGGCGCCCTTCCCGATCGGCGAGGGGATGCACGTGCTCGTGTACCAGGCGTCCGATGCGAACGGTCACCATGAGCCGCCGAAGAGCCAGTTGTTCCAGGTGGATGCGACCGCGCCTGAGATCCGTCCGAATTCAGGAAGCCTCGTCCTGTCCCGTGATGCGCCTCTCGAGTGGACCGGGTCCGATGCGCTGTCCAAGATCGCGGGCTACGACGTAAGCCTCGATGGAAGCGCCTTCCGACCGATTGGCCTCGAGCCTCGGATCGAGGGTCCCTGGACCGAGGGACCCCACACCGCCATTGTGAAGGCCTTCGATGGAGCGGGCAACGCGGCGGCGATCACGATCTCCTTCCGCGTCGAAGCGAGCGCCCCCGCGGCACCGGTCACCCCGGCGCCGGGGCTCGCCCCGGCGGTTCCGCAGGGCATCCTGTCGACCGCTTTCGTCCTGCTCTCTTTGATCGGCGTCCTTAAGGTCGCGGTTGGCGCCCTCTTGCACCGGCTGAACCTGGCCGACCGCCCGAAGGCCAAGGCACCTCGGCGGATCGCGCGCCCACCCTCGAAGCCGCGACGGACCGTCGCGCCCGTGGAGTCCGAAGCAGATCTCGAGTACTCTCTGTGACGGAGTCTGCCGGAGAGCGTTCAGGGCCGGCAGGCTCACCTAAACGCTCATCCCTCTGGGAGACATCCCGCCCGGGGTCGGCCCATGGAGCCCGTCGAAGGCCACGTGAAGGTTCTCGGGTTCCGGATGTTCTATCGATCCTACGGCGCGCCGACGAAGGGGACCGTCCTCTGCCTCCATGGCGGCCCGGGGGCGACCCACGACTATCTGCTCTCCCTCGAGGACCTCGCGCAGTTCGGCTACCGCGTCGTGATGATGGACCAGCTTGGATGCGGGAAATCGGAGCGGCCCCGCGGGACGGCCCTCTACACGATCGCCCACAACGTCGAGGAGGTCGAGGGCCTCCGCAGGGAACTCCGGCTCGGCAAGGTCCACCTGATGGGCTCCAGCTACGGCGGCGCCCTCGCGATCGCGACCGCGCTGAAGTACCAGCGGAACCTGAGGAGCCTCGTCATCACGGGCGGGCTCGCGAGCGTCCCGCTGACCGTGCGGGAGATGCGGCGGCTCATCGCCCGCCTGCCGCCGAAGACGAAGGCCACCTTGGCCAAGTACGAGGCCCGCGAGGACTACGACAACCCACGGTACCTCGAGGCCGTGATGGAGTTCTACCGGAGGCACGTGTGCCGCCTCCCGGTGTGGCCCCGGGAAGTCGTCTACAGCTTCGAACACCTGAGCAAACCGGTGTACTACACGATGAACGGGCCCAACGAGTTCACGATCATCGGCACGATCCGGGACTGGGACGTGACGGACCAGCTGCCCCGGATCCGCCTCCCGACCCTCGTCACCGTCGGCCGGTACGACGAGGTCACGCCCCGCGTCGCCGAGAGCATTCATCGCGGCATTCGGGGCTCGAGACTCGTGCGATTCGAGGCGAGCGCCCATCTAGCGATGTGGGAGGAGCGGGCGAAGTACATCGGGGTCGTGCGCGACTTCCTGGATGCCACTCCACGTTGAGGGATTGCCTGCCGGGACTCGAACCGGGCGGACCCTTCGATTTCATACCTCTAAGCAGAGGTATGCCGCGCAACCGGGAGGCCCAGGGACCGCGGCCTTCGAATCCGTGGTCTCCCAGAAAATGAAAAGGGGCGGACCGTTCAAGGTCCGCTGAGTCGTCGGGCCGGCTGCCTCAGAATTGATTCGGGAAAGCATCGAGCGTTTCCGTCGCCCGAACTCCCGAGATCGCCTGGACCTTCTTGAGGACCGTCGTCATCAAGGTCTCTCGGTCCTCGACGCCGAACCGCGCGATGAGGTCGAAGTCGCCCGTGGTCCCGATGAGGCTCTCGATGCCGGGGACCCTCTTGAGCTCGTTCGACACCCGCTGCGGGTCGTTCGAGCGGATGAGGACCCAGGCGGAGATCGGCTGACCGTTCGCCGTCGGCTTCATGATTTCCTGGACCGCGGGGTACGTCTGGAACCCGCGGACGTAATCGGTCATGAAGGCCGATTGGGTCCGGTGCAGCTCCGCGAGGTCCCGGAACCGGCCTCGGATCGCGATGTCGTGCCGACCGAGGACCGGTTCGACCTGCGTCACGTTGGGCTTCCCCTTCGCTTGGCTGATGGTCTTCTCCACGTAGCCGGGCGTCACCCTGAGGAAGATGACGCTTTCTCCATTCAGTTCTCCGGGCATTTTGACACACCTTGCGGACCCCAGGACTTGACCCGATATAACCCCCGAAGTTCCCGGAAGGTAACGATTGAAATCCGGGACGCCAGACCAAGTTCGCGGCGCAGTGTTTTCATCTGCGACCGACGATGAATGTACCCCCCTCCGGTAAGGCTTCAAATCGCGGTAAGTGCGTGGTAACTGAGAGGATCAACGACGCGGGGCCGACTGGACCCGATCGTCGGCCTGCCAAAATTCGTTCGCGGTCGAGACGCTCCTGGCCGACTCGAGACCCATACGTAGAAATCATTCCGCGAAATCACGCGGCGAAGAATGGAATCCGCGCAAGAGGCGGCCTCCGGTCCGAGACGAGGGCGCACCGGCTTCGCCGACGTCCCCCGGACGGTCCGGTGGATCATTTACGTGAACGCCGCGGGCGGGATTGCGTTCGGATACCTGATGATCTTCATCACCGCGTATTTTCCCCAGATCGGGATTGACGCGGGGACGGTTGGACTCCTGCTGGGCGCGAACGGGGCCGCGATGGTCCTGTGCGCGGTCCCCCTCGGCCTCTATTCGGACCGTCGCGGGAGGAAACGACCTCTCCTCGCAGCCTCGGCCGTACTGCCGTTCATGATCCTCGTCTTCGGGCTCACCCGCGACCTCGCTTGGCTCCTCTTCGCCTCTGTCGTCGCGGGCATCTCGGAAGGGGCCCTCCTCTCGACGTGGAACGCGATCATCGCGGACCAGACGACGCCGGACCAGAGGAGCGCCGCCTTCGCCCTCTCGTTCGTCCTCGGGAACCTCTTCAGCGGGATCGGTTCCGCGCTCCCGATCACCTTCCCCTCGATCCGGGCCGCCACGGGATGGGACGACCATACGGTCCACGTCCTGGCCCTCTTGGTCACGGATGCGGTTGGCTTCGTCGTGCCGATCGCGCTATTCGTCCTGTTGCGGAACTACCAAGAGACCCTGGGACGGCGGGAGGCACGCCCTAGCCGGATGAACTGGAGGCTCCTCCTGAAGTTCTCCGGCCTCACCGGGCTGATCGGCCTGGGCGCAGGATTCTTCATCCCGCTCTTGGCGACGTGGCTGCTCCTGAAGCACGGGGTGCCGGACACCTTTAGCGGCCCCCTCATCGCGGGGTCGAACATCACGATCGGCCTTGCGGCCGTCGGCAGCGCGGCCCTCGCGAAACGCGTCGGCCCGGTCCGCGCGATCGTGTTGGCGCAAGGCCTCTCGACCGCGTTCCTCCTGAGCCTGGCGTTCGTCGGGAGCCCGGCGCTCGCCGCCGGATTGTACCTGGTCCGAGCCGCGCTCATGAACATGTCCGCGCCGATCGCGGATTCCTTCCTCATGGGGATCGTGACCCGCGAACAGAGGGGCCTCGCGAGTGCGGTGAATTCGATCGTCTGGAGGCTCCCGAACAGCATCACGACGATCATCGGCGGAATCCTGATGGACTCCGGTCAGTACGACCTGCCCATCTTCCTCGCGACGTTCTTCTATGTGGTTTCGATTACGGGCTTCTTCTATGTGGTTTCGATTACGGGCTTCTACACGGTGTTCCGGAATGTGACACCGAGCACGTGAAGGGACGTCGGCTCGGGGCTCTTCCCCCGAGCGAGGGACACTAGCCGTCCTCGGCGGCGGGCGGGCCTCCGTGGCTAGAGCCACCGATGGCGACCCGGGTAGTAGACGGGCCGGCCGTCCGGGAACCGCTCCTTGTATCGGAGGTACCTCTCGTGCCACCGCCGATACCGCTCGTCCGAGGATCCGAAGGACCGGTGGGGCATCCGGATGAGGGCTTGTTCGACGGCCCACACGTTCCGGCGGGACAAGCGCCAATCCACACCCAACGTCCGAAGGTCGAGGACGCCATACCCGTTGATCCGTCCCGTGCGGTCCACGTACGGGTCGACGTAGGAAAACACGAGGTCCCGCAGCCTCCGGAACACCGGTTTTCGCCCATGGAGCCCTGGATCGCGCGAGCGCGCGACCGTGCCCCACCGCGAACCCCGGCGGAAGAGGAAGAGGACATGGTCAATGTCATCCTGGGACTCGAGGTCGAGGACGATCGGAGGGAAGCCGTGTTGCTCGAGGATCGTCGCCGCGGAGAGGGCGCCCTCCAGGCAGTGGGCCCGGTTCGCCCGGACGACCCCGCGAAACGTGCGCAGGGTCTC
This sequence comes from Thermoplasmata archaeon, assembly GCA_035639595.1. GTDB lineage: Archaea > Thermoplasmatota > Thermoplasmata > RBG-16-68-12 > RBG-16-68-12 > RBG-16-68-12. Next base: position 4,954 of record DASQXV010000120.1, read on the forward strand.
CCCGCGTTCCTCGTGGTTGTACGGCAGCGACTCGAGCCAGCGTTGCACAGCCTCGGGCGTACGCGATGTCTCAATGATGTGGCGCTCGCGCGACGTGAAGCGCGACCGAGGTGGCGCTGAGCTCATCGGAGGAGGTCCCGCGCTTGCCGGGCCGTCAGCGGCCGCCCGTAGATCGGGGCGTTGGGCCGTTGGCGCCGCCCTCCCTGTCGGAGGGACCCCGTGTGGATCGGCGCGAATCCGATGCTTTCAATTAACGTCGCGACGACGGCCTTTGCGTCCGCGTCGTCCCCGGCGAGGAAGATCGCGAGACGGTCCTCCATGCGAGCCTCGGGTCGAGAGCCGGATTCCAGCGTCTTCCAGTAGATCGTGTTGAAGGCTTTGACGAGGCGGGCCTTCGGCATCCGCTGTGCGACCTCCTCGCTCGAGGTCCGGGCGCCGAGGTCGATGACTTGGCCGGTCGCACTGTACGGATTCATCGCGTCGATGACGATCTTCCCCGCGAACCGGTCCCCGGGAGGGAGTTCGTCCATCCTCCGCCAGGGAATCGCGAGGAGGACCACCTCGCCGAACCGTGTCGCCCCTTCCGGGGTCTCGGCCCGAACCTTGCCGCCGAGGGTGGCGACCAGGGACTCGAGCGATGCGGGGCCTCTCGAGTTCGAGACCGCGACGTCGTGTCCAGCTCCCGCGAGCAACCGCGCCGCCGTGCCGCCGATATGTCCGGCTCCAATGATCCCGATTTTCATTGCCGATGACCCTCGAGCGACGGGTCGCGGATGGCGTCCCTCCGCTATGGACATTCGGGGTCGGGTCCCCATCGCGGCTATGGCCGACCCGCGGTCGGTTCGCATGGCCGGCGAGCCGATTTCCAGGACCAAAGTCTTTTGACCGAAGACCCCTTTGTCACACGCCACATGCGACTCGTCCTCCTCGGTCCCCCCGGGGCCGGCAAAGGAACGCAGGCGGAGAAGATCTCGGCCTACTTCGGCATCCCGCAGATTTCCACGGGCGACATCTTTCGGCACAACGTGGCTCAGGGGACGGACCTGGGGAAAAAGGCGAAGGGCTACATGGAGTCCGGGCAACTCGTGCCGGACGACGTCGTCATCAAGATGGTCGAGAAACGGCTGAAGCAGTCGGATGCGAAAAAGGGGTTCATCCTCGACGGTTTCCCGCGGACGATTCCGCAGGCGGACGCCCTCCTGAAGATGACGAAAATCGATGCGGTCCTGAGCTACTTCCTCGAGCCGGAGGAACTGATCAAGCGGAACACGGGCCGGCGCGTGTGTCCGAAGGACGACACCGTGTATCACGTCCTCACGAACCCGCCGAAGAAGGAGGGCATCTGCGACCGCTGCGGGACGCCCCTCGAGGTCCGGGCGGACGACCGAGAGGACGTCGTGCGGAAACGGATCGAGACGTACGAAAAGCAGACGGCGCCGCTGATCAAGTATTACCGGGACCGTGGAATGCTCCGGGAAGTGTACGCGAGCGGCCTGATCGAGGAGATTTTCCTCCGGACCATCGAGGCCCTCAAGCCGTAAGTTCCGCCCTCCGGGCGGACGACATGAATTATATACGCGTCGCGATGCGACAAGTGCGCCCCTGTAGGTTAGTTTGGACAGACTACAGGCCTGCGGAGCCTGAGACTGGGGTTCAAATCCCCACAGGGGCGTCCGGACTTCGATGGCATGCGGGGATTTGAGACCTCTTTGACGTGCCATCAACGGAAGCGCATCCCGCGGCTCACATCAGTCCCAGGGGCGCGAGCTTCTCCGGGAGATAGGTGTCCGTCACATAATCGAGGCCGTATTTCGCGAGAGCCTGTTGCTCCGCCTTCTTGTTGATCTGGAGCATCGTCTGGATTTCGTTCCGCCAGAACTCGTCCCGGAATCGCGGGTCTGTCAGTTCCGCGTTCAACGCGCCGACATCCCGCGGCGTGAGGGCGTCCGTCGGGAGGTCGTAGTTCAAGATGTCGCTCGGAGTAATCCCGACGAACTCCGCGGTCGGCGTCGCGAGGTACTCGGAGATGTGCGCCGTCTTGATCGCTCCGTACGCGACGGAGGCGTGAATCCGGAACGACCAGGGATCGCCATCCGTAAAGCTGGCCACGGGCAGCTTCATTTCTTCGTTGAGGCGCTTGAGCAGTCGGCGGGTACTCCGGGAAGGCTGTCCCTTCAGATGGACGAGGATGCACTTCGCATCCTCATCGAAGCCATTCTCCACGAGGCGGTCGAACATACCGCCGGTCTCGATCGCGAGGACGAACTTCGCGTCTGCGTCGATGAACTTGACCTTCTCCTTCTCGACGTTATAGGGAATAGTGTAGCCCGCATCCCCGACATCATCTCGGCAGTTGATCCGTTTTCTCTCTCCTTGCCGCGTGATCTCTTCGAGGGTCACGTTCCCGATCACGCTCGCCCCGCTCTCCTCGGGACGGAGCTTGAAGTCCTCCCGGAGGAGTTGCGTGATTACCTCGAGGTCCTCGGCGAGGAAGTTCGATTCCTCCTGAGCATGGAACTTCGCGATGTCCCAGCCTTCGGAGATGTAGTACATTTCTCGCAGAGTGGAGGACTTGTTCTCGCGGATCATGTCGCGGATGAACTCGAGGACGTGCATCGTCCGGAGGAGCATGAGGGCGCCTTTGAGCTTCTTCGCGCTCCGGACGCCCATCAGGCTCCCGTACTTCCACACGGAGTGCTTGGAGTCGAACCGGATGTT
>DASQXV010000121.1:0-22288 GCA_035639595.1 Thermoplasmata archaeon
TTCCGGGATCGTCCCGACGTTCGTGTAGTAGATCATCCGCGTGCCCTTCTTCTTGCCGAACCGGGCTTCGGGCTCGTCGAGCCAGATCTTCGCGAACACCTTGATGTCCGGGTTCCGGGAGGAGAGGTAGTCCAGGACCGCGAGGAAGTCCTTCTTCGGCAGGTCGTGGAAGCTGAACGACCGCCGCACGAGGCCGTAGGCCTCCTCGATGTCCCAGCGCTTTTCGAGGGACATCGCGACGAGGGCCTGCGCGAGCACGTCGAGCGGGTTATGCGGGATGTCCACCCGATCGATCCGGGCGTCGTACGCCGCCTTCGCGAGGGTTGCGCACTCCATGAGGTCCCACGGCTCGAAGGCGATCATCCGTCCGGTCGCGGTCTCGCCGTACGCGTGGCCCGCGCGTCCGATCCGCTGGAGTCCCTTCGCGACGGACTTCGGCGAGCCGATTTGCACGACCAGGTCGATGTACCCGATGTCGATGCCGAGTTCCAAGGAGGTCGACGAGACCGCGGCCTTGAGCTTCCCCTCCTTGAGCTTCTGTTCCACGTCCAATCGGGTGACCTTGGAGAGCGAGCCGTGATGGGCCTCGAGGTCCTCGACCCCGCGCTCCTTCAGCTTGAAGGAGACGTGTTCCGTCCCGCTCCGCGTGTTCGTGAAGATGAGGGTCGTGCGGTGGTCATCGATCAGGCTGCTCAGGAGGTCGTACATCCGCGCGTTCGCGACCTCCATCGGGACGGCGGTCATGTCGCGGACGGGGCAGAGCACCGCGAGATCGAGGTCCTTCCGGGTGTCGACCTCGACGATGTGCATGTCCCGCACCTTGCCGTTCGCGAACCCAGCGAGGAACTTCGCCTCCTCCTCAATCGGCGCGATCGTCGCGCTCAGACCAATTCGGACGAAGTCCTGGCCCGTCTGCTCCCGCAGGCGTTCCAGACAGATCGACAAGAGGGAGCCTCGCTTCGAAGAGCAGACCTCGTGGATTTCATCGAGGATGACCCACTCGATGTTCGCGAAGTGCTCGCGGAACTTGGGCGTGCTGAGGATGATCGCGATGCTCTCCGGGGTCGTGATGAAGATGTGGGGCGGCCGTCGAACCTGCTTCTGCCTCTCTTGGGGCGACGTATCCCCCGACCGAACACCTACTCGGATCTCAGGCCCCGGCTTCCCCTCTTTCGCGGCGAGTTCCGTGAGCTCCCGCAAGGGCTCCTCGAGGTTGCGGTTGATGTCGTTGGCGAGCGCCTTCAACGGAGAGACGTAGAGGCAATAGATTCGGTCTTCGAGTTCGCCGCGGAGCTGCTTCGCATACAGCTCGTTGATAATGGACAGGAAGGCCGTGAGAGTCTTGCCGCTCCCGGTCGGAGACGAGACGAGGACGCTCTTCCGGGCGTGGATCAGCGGGACCGCATAGGCCTGAGGCTCCGTCAGGCCTTTGAATTTCGACCGGAACCAATCCCGGATGAGGGGTTCGAGAAGTCCCAGGACCTCCTCCTTCGTCGCGGCGTCGCGGACCTTATGCAGCAAGTATGTCTCCTCTTGGCGGAACGGAAATCACGAGGGATAGCAGGCGGTACTAAAAGAGTTTCCCGTCGGGCGCCGCAAAAGTGGTCCACGGGCCGGGGAACCTGGGTCTCAATGTCGCGTCGCCGGTGGAAATGTGTCCTTTCGTCCCGGGCGAGCAACGGAACTCTAAAGGCTGAATTGCGTTTGCCGAACGAGGTCGCTCTTCGGGGCAACGCATCGTGCCGAGACTTCGCTTGGCCGTCGATGTCGGCGGCACCTTCACGGACCTGGCCGTCTTCGACGAAACCACCGAACGTCTGGAACTTCTCAAGGTCTCATCGCGCCCGGATGCACCGGAGGAGGGCGTCTTGGCGGGCGTCTCGGAACTCCTCGGGCGTGGCAAGAGACCCGAGGACATCGGCCTGGTCTTCCACGTAGGGACCGTCGGCACGAACCTCTTCCGCGGTCAGCTTCGGCTCGAGATGCCCAAGGTTGCCCTCGTCACCACGGAGGGCTTCCGGGATGTCTTGGAGATCGGACGCCAGAACCGTCCGGAACTTTACAACGTGTTCTTTCAGCGACCGAAGCCGCTCGTCCCACGGCGGGACCGGTTCGAGGTGCGGGAACGGATCGGCCCAGATGGCCGAGTCCTCGATGCGCTCGATCGGGAAGGCGTCGCGGCCGTGGCCCAACGGATCCGCGAAGATGGGTTCCAAGCCGTCGCGGTCACCTTCCTCCATTCCTACGCGAACGCGATCCACGAAGCCACCGCGAGGGAAATCCTCCGGGACTCGCTCGACATCGTTGTCGTGACGTCCAGCGAGATCGATCCGGAGCATCGAGAATATGAGCGGACAAGCACGACCGTCGTGAATGCCGTCCTGCTGCCCGTCGTCGGAGCGTATCTCTCGCGCCTCGAGGCGGGACTCGTCCGGCTCGGGATCCGGGCGCCGCTGTACATCCTGAGTTCCTCGGGAGGTCTCCTCAGTGCGGAGGCCGCCCGGAGGAAACCGGTCGCCTCCGTAGAGTCGGGCCCCGCCGCGGGAGTGGTGGGGGCGGCGGCCCTGGGGGAATTGCTGGGCCTCCCGCGGGTCCTGAGCCTGGACATGGGAGGCACGACCGCGAAGGCGGGGAGCGTCCTCAACGGCCAGCCCCTCTCCGTCTCCGAATACGAACTCGGAGGCCTTGTCCATGCGGGACGCGCGGTGAAGGGCAGCGGCTACCCGATCCGCTATCCGTCCGTCGACTTGGCGGAGGTGAGCGCCGGGGGAGGGACGATCCTCTGGGCCGACGAAGCCGGCGTCCTGCACGTGGGTCCGGTGAGCGCGGGGGCGGACCCGGGACCCGCGTGTTATGGCCGCGGCGCCTCGGAACCGACGATCACCGATGCGGACCTGGTCCTCGGGCGACTCGGCGACGAAATCGTCGGCGGCGCGATGCGCCTTCGGGCTAATCTCGCGGAAGCGGCGCTGAAGGCGCTCGCCGGACGGACGGGCCTCGAGCCCCTGGAGTTGGCCGCGAGTTCCCTGCGCCTCATCAACGTGCACATGTCCCGCGCCGTGCGACTCGTGAGCCTCGAGAAGGGCCTGGATCCGCGAGACTTCGCCTTGATGGCCTTCGGGGGAGCCGGCCCGATGCACGCCGCGGAACTCGCGGACGAGCTCGGGATCGGACAGGTCGTCGTCCCTCCGCATCCGGGGCTCTTCTCTTCCGTCGGCCTCCTGTTCACCGACCTTCGGTACGACCGTGTCCGAGGCCTCGTACGCCGATTGGAGGAGATCGACCTCGCCGGGGCCGAGGCGACCTTTGCGGAGATGGAGAAGGAGGCGTCTGCCGAATTGGCCCGCGACGGTGTCCCGCCGGAACGCGCGAGCCTCATCCGCTCGATGGACCTCCGGTATTCCGGCCAAGGGTTCGAGCTGACGGTCCCGGCCTCCCGACCCTTTGGCCACGAAGCGTCGACGGGCGCGGCGAATGCGTTCCACGCCCGGCACCGCGAGAGGTACGGCTATGCCGCGGAGACGGAGCCTCTCGAGGTCGTCGCCCTTCGCCTCGCCGCCCTCGTCTCCGTGACGAAACCGCAGCTCCCCCGCGAACCGAAGGCGGGTCCCGAGCCGTCGGCGAACGCGCTCCGCACCCGTCGGAACGCGTTCTTCGGGGACGGATGGCAGCAGGCCCGCGTCTACGATCGGCTCGCCCTACGTCCCGGGAACCGATTCGAGGGGCCCGCGATCGTGGAGCAGTACGATGCCACGACGGTCGTACCGCCCCGCTGGACCGCGGAAGTCGATGAGTATCGCGTCTTGAGGTTGCATCTCGATGGCGGACATTGAACCCGTCACGGCGGAGATCATCAAGCACTCCCTGATCTACGCGGCGGAAGAGATGGGGGTGGCCCTGAAGAAGTCCGCCTACTCGCCGAACATCCGCGAGCGGGCGGACCACAGCTGCGCCCTCTTGGACGGCCGCGGCCGGACCGTGGCCCAGGCCGAGCATATCCCCGTCCACCTGGGTTCCCTCCCGTGGGGGCTCCGCAACACGCTCGCCCACTTGGATCGGGAGGGCATCGCCCTCGAAGAAGGGGATATGATCCTCCTAAATAACCCGTACATCGCGGGGACGCACCTCAACGATGTGACCGTGATCCGGCCGGTCTTCCTGGACGGAAAGCCGGAGGCATACGCGGCGAACAAGGCCCACCACGCGGACGTCGGCGGAGCCGTACCCGGAAGCATCGGCGCTGCCTCGGAGGAAATTTTCCAGGAGGGGATCATCCTGCCCCCAGTCAAGATCCTGCGGCGGGACGAGTTCCAGGTCGACCTCGTCCGCGCCCTCACGAGCAATGTCCGCATGCCCGAGGTCACGATGGGAGACCTCCGCGCGCAAATTGCGGCGAACCTCCTGGGCGAGCGCAGGATCCGCGAGGTCGTCGACCGCTACGGGGCCGCGGCGGTCCGTGCCTCGTGGGACCGAATCCTCGATCAGACCGAACGGACGGTCCGGATGGAATATGGGAAGATGCCCCGCGGCCGGTACGAGGCCGAAGATCATCTCGAGTCCGCGAGTCCGCGGCGTCAGGGTCGGATCCGCATCCACACCGCGATCAACGTGAACGAGGATGGAATCCGGGTCGACTTTGCGGGGACCGACTCCCAGGTCGAGGGCCCGGTGAATTCCGTCTTCGGCGTCGCGATTGCGGCGACCCTCTTCGCGGTGCGGAGCCTGCTCCGGGCGGACATCCCCCTGAACGACGGCTTCCATCGAACGGTGGAAATCTCCGCGCCCGAGGGGACGATCGTGAACCCCCAGTGGCCGGCGGCCGTCGCTGCGGGGAACGTGGAGACGCCCCAACGGATCGTGGACGTCATCTACAGGGCCTTCGCCCCCGCACTACCCGACCGAGTGCCCGCCGCCTCGCACGGGAGCATGACGAACGTCATGCTCGGCGGCATCCATCCCACGACCCGTCGACCGTGGGCCTTCTACGAGACAATCGGCGGGGGCTACGGAGGACGCAAAGGCCTCGACGGCGTGGACGGGGTGCACGTGAACATGACGAACACGCTGAACACGCCGATCGAAGTGATCGAGCGATACTATCCGCTCCGGTTCGTGGCCTACCGACTCCGTCCGGACAGTGGCGGGACGGGGCGGTGGCGAGGGGGATGCGGAATCGAGCGGGCGTGGATCGCGACCGCACCCATGCGCTTCACGATCGTCGGCGAACGCAGCGAGATTCCTCCCTGGGGCCTCTTCGGCGGCGGACCCGGGGGTCCTTCGAGGTATGCCGTGGTCCGCGCGGACGGGACGGAGGAACGACTTGGTTCGAAGGCCGAAGTCTCCCTCCGTCCGGGGGACCGCGTGGTCGTCCTGACCGGCGGGGGCGGGGGGTACGGCGAGTCGAAAGACCGGGATCCGAAGCAGGCCTCCGCGGACGCCGACGCGGGACTCGTGTCTCCGAAAGTCCCTGGCGCCTAGCGAGAGGCCCGGAGGCGGAGACCGGCCGGAACCGGGTGCAGGACAACTGATTCAAAAGGCTTTATTACGAGGGTCCGTGGTCGCGGCTCGCAGGAGCCCTCCGTGGACACGGTCTCCGGGGTGAAGAGGAGCCATCTCATCCCTCGAAGGCGAGTCACCGCCATCCTCGTCGCCTGGATCTTCTTCATCTACGCCATGGGACAGTGGCCGGGCTGGCAGATCGCCAACCGCATCGAGCCCCGCATCGCGGGCCTTCCGTTCATCTTCGTCTGGACGACCGCCTGGTGGGGAGCCTTGCTCGCCACGATGATTGTCGCGGCGTGGAAAGTCTGGAGGTGAGAAGGCGGCGGCAGAATGGGCTGGCCCGACGCTGCTCGTGGTCGCAATCTACCTCGGCCTCGTCGCGATCGTCAGCGGGTTCGCCTGGCGTCGGCTCAAGGTGAACGCGGAAGACTTCTGGGTGGCAAGCCGCCGCCTGGGGTTCCTCGTGACGTTCCTGAGCATTTCGGCCACCTATCACAGTGCCTTCGCGGTCCTGACGTCCACCGCGGTGTCCGCCACCCAGGGGGTCGCCTGGTGGGTCGGATCCTTCGCCTGGACCACCGTGGCCGCCCTCGTCGTCTGGCTCATCGGTCCCCGGATGTGGCACCTCGGCCGACGATACGGTTACGTCACGCTGGCGGACATGATCTCGGACTTCTATCAGAGCCGTGGATTGCGCATCCTCGTCGCCTCCGTCATGGCCGTGTTCGTGGTCCCGTATGTCACGGTCCAGGCCATCGCCTACGGACTGATCCTCGACATCGGCAGCGGAGGCGCGATCCCGTACGAAGTGGGGGCGCTCGCCCTATCGCTCGTGACGGTGGCCTACATTATCGTAGGCGGACAACGGGCGTCCTCATGGGTGGACGTCCTCCAAGGGATTTGGATGTACGTCGTGGTCTGGGTGGTCGCCATCCTGGTCGTGGTCAATGCAGTGGGAGGACCCACCGCTCTCATCGATCGGATCCTGGCGACGCGGCCTCAGCTGTTGACCGTCTCCGGCACCGGCTTCAGCGCTCCTCTCGCGCTCTTCTCCTCGGTCCTCCTCTTCGGCCTGGCCCTCCCGATCACGATGCAACACCTCCAGATGAAACTCTACGCTGCCCGGGACCCGCCGACGATCAAATGGTCTGCCGTCGCGACCGCGGTCTACCTGAGCAGCCTGTACATTCCCGCCGTCTTCACCGGGCTCACGGTGGCCTACCTAGCCGGCACCGGCGGAATGCCATCGATGGCCCAAATCGTGGCCACGTACGGGACCGAGGATGCCGCCCTACCCCTGCTGGCGGTCCGGTACGCGCCGGTCCTCTTCGTGGGAGTCCTCTTCGCCGGAGCCCTGGCCGCCGCGATGTCGACCCAGGACAATTTCTTCATGGCGACTGCCGTCGTCGTCACCCACGACATCTATCGAAAGGGTTTCCGGCCGGCCGCGAGCGAACGGCTCGTCGTGAATCTCGGCCGGGTCGTCATGGTCGCCCTCGCGTTCGTGGGCTGGTACCTCGCGGTCCTCCGCCCGGGGCTCATCTTCGATCTCGTCTCGCTTTCCATTGCGGGGGTCCTGCAATTCGTGCCCGCGGTGTTCAGCATCGTCTTCCCCGCGAGGCGAGTGTGGCTGACCAAGGCGGGAGTCGGGGTCGGGATTGCCGTCGGCGAGATTGTCACCCTGCTGACGTTGTTCGGATCTCGCATCGGGCTACCCATTCCCGTCAACCCGTTCACCCTCCACGCCGGCGTGTGGGGCCTCATCGCCAACCTCGGTGTCGCCTTCCTAGTCAGCCTCTGGACCACTCCCCCCACACCCGAGGCCCAGAAACGCATCCATGGGTTCCTGGAAGACCAGCTGTACGGGGGGAAGGCTCCATCCCGAGCCGGGCCCGAGGATGTATCCATCGCTGCGAAACCTTCAGTCGGGGCGGCGGACGGGTCTCGGTCCGCCTCACGGCCTCTCGATAATCATTGAGACCGCATTGCCGCCGCCGAGGCAGAGCGTTGCGAGGCCGCGTTTCGCGCCTCGGTCCTTCATGCCATAGATCAGCGTCGTCAGCACGCGGGCGCCGCTGCACCCGATCGGATGACCGAGGGCGACCGCCCCGCCGTTCACGTTGAACTTATCGTGCGGGACCCCGAGCTCCCGCATCACCGTGACGCTCGCCGCCGCATACGCCTCGTTGTGCTCGAACAGGTCGATGTCGTCGATCGTCATGCCGTTTTTCTTCAGGAGCTTCCTCACGCCGGCAATCGGGGCCTCCATGACGAGTTCCGGCTTCACCCCGACCGTGTTGTAGTCGATGACCCGGGCAAGCGGCTTCACCCCATGCTTCTCCGCGGCTTTCCCCGAGAGCACGACCATCGCGGCCGCGCCGTCGCTCAGCTGAGACGCGTTCCCCGCGGTCACTTGGCCGCCCTCCCGGAACACGGGCGGCAGTTTCGCGAGTTTCTCGAGGGAGGTGTCCGTCCGGATCCCCTCGTCGACTTCGACGCGGCCCGCGCCGGGCACGTCGACCGGGACGATCTGCTCCTTGAAGCGGCCCTCCTGGGTCGCGGCGGCCGCCCGGCGTTGGCTCTCGAGGGCGAACCGGTCCATCTCTTCCCGCGTGACGCGGAACCGCTCCGCGACGATCTCGCCTGTGATGCCCATGTGGTACTGATTGTAGGCGTCCCAGAGCCCGTCGTTGACCATCGCGTCGACGAAGGGCACGTTGTTGATCCCGATGCCCCACCGGGCCTCCTTCACGAGATAGGGGGCCCGCGTCATCGACTCCATCCCGCCCGCGAGGAGGACCTCTCCGGATCCGGCCTTGATCATGTCCGAGGCGAACATGACCGCTTGGAGGCTGGAGCCGCACACCTTATTAATCGTCACGGCGCCGACGCGGTCGGGGAGGCCTCCGTAGAGGGCCGCCTGCCGCGCCGGGTTCTGGCCCAGGCCCGCGGAAATCACGTTGCCCATGAGGACTTCCTCGATGTCCGCCGGGACGAGTCCGGAGCGGTTCACGGCCTCCGAGACGACGAGGCTCCCGAGGCGAACCGCCTCGACGTTGCGGAACGCCCGGCCGTACTTGCCCACGGGCGTGCGGCAGGCGCCCGCAAGGAACACGTCCGTCAACGCAGGGATCCTCTGCAATTGAAGTCAAGAGGACAGGCGGTATTAAGATATCGCCCGGTGGCTGCGGAACCACTCGACGGTCCGACGCACCCCTTCCTCGTACGGCGTCGCAGGATGCCGACCTCCCGTGAGGGATCGGTACAGGGACCCATCGAGCAGGATCGGATCGTCGAAGAGATAGGCCATCTCGTACGCGGCGCGTGCCAAAGGGTTGAAGAGCCCGACGAGGCGGTACGTCCCGCGGCCAAAGACGCGGACCGTCGGCTCGCCGGATCCCGCGGCGGTGTAAACGAGCCGGATGAAGTCCCGCGATACGATGGGACCCGGCCCGGGAACGTGGACCGCGCGGCCGTGCGCCCCGGGCGTGGCGATGAGCCTCAGCATCGCCTCCGCGGCATCGTCGTTGAGGATGAACTCATGGAGGGCGTCGGCGTCCAGCGGCCAACGGCAGGGTTTCCCCGTGACGGCCCCCTCGAAGACCGGGCGGAGGTCCGCGTGGATCTCCCCGGGACCGTAGACGTCCGGGTAGCGCGGCAGGACGAGGTCCACGCCTCCATCCTTGTGGGCCTCCAAAAAAGTCCGTTCGACGCCCAGGCGGACCCGACCCTTCACGGTGTGAGGCTCCTGCGGATGGTCTTCCGTCACGAACCGGGATCGAGGCCGGCCGTACACGTAGACGTTGCCCGGAAAGACCAGGATCGCGCCTGAGGATTCGGCGGCCGCGAGGGCGTTTTCCGCCAAGAGAGGGACGAGCCGGGGCCACTCGGGATACGGGACCGTCGCCGCGTGGACGAGGACCTCCGCGCCCCTCGCGGCCTCGACCGCGGCTTCACGGGAGCGGAGGTCGGCGGGCACCACCTCGACGCCCGCGGGAAACCCGGATGTCGGCCTTCCCGGCCGAACGACAGCACGGACTTGGTGACCGGCGAGGCGCATCCGTCGGACGACGGCCCCTCCGATCAGCCCTCGAGCTCCGAAGACGACAAAACGCACGCCCATCGGAGCATCGCGGCCTGGGAAAAGGATGCCGCTCTCCCCCTCCAACTTGCCTACGTGCACGATGCATGCACGAACCCGCCTTATGGCCCCCTCCCGGCCCTCCCCGGACGCCCGCCTCGGTGGGGCGGGCGAGGTGCGAACATGGAAAGCGGCATCAAATTGGGTCCGCGGGCGACCGTCTTCGTGGCGGTCATGCTCGCGGCGAGCGCGGTGGGTATCCTGACGCCCACTCTGAGCAGCATGGTGTCGAAGGACGTGCAGGTGACGGGCTTCGCGGTGACCTTGACGGTCGACGGGATCCCGGACTCCGTCGCCCCGGGCAACGTGTTCCGGGTCACGGCCACGATGTCGAACAATGTGAACCGGCCGATCCCCGCCGTCCTCCGGATGGAGGTCCGAAACCCGAACACCACGACGCCGGACGAGTTGACCGTGTATGCGGGCTGCGGCGCGGAGGAGGTCGTCTCCGGGACCCGCCTGATTTACTACATCGGATGGCAAGGTCCCCTCCTCGCGCCGAAGGGCCTGTCGTTCGCGGCGGGACTCGACCTGGGGTCCGTCGCGGCGAAGGTCGGGTCCGCGGAATATTGGCCCTCCGTCCTGAACGAGATCCGGGAGCGCGATCCGGCGGGATACGAAGCGCTCATCGATCCCGGGCTGAACGCCTCCGCGGGAGTCCGCAACTCGGCCTCGACTATGCTGAAGGCGCTGAACTACTACGGCATGGTGAAGTCCGCGAAGCCGGACAGCTCGAACCTGGCGGACTGGACCCTGTCCGTCCTCTTCTCGGAGCGGTTCGTCGCGTACGGCGGCGGCGCCCAGGACGGCTTCCTGGTCGAGGTCCATCCCCAATCCCGCGGGAGCTTCCAGTTCAAGCTGTGGGCCGAGCGCCCGGATGGCCTTGGGATCCCCAACCACCCTTACACCTGTGGGCCGCTCTGAACCGCGGCCCGCCCCCTTTTTTATTCAGGTCAATAAATAGAATCGGCCATACTTTGATGTCGGGTCAGGCCATGGCGGGCCCATGGCCTTTCCTCCGTTCGAGCACCTCCGATTTTACGAGGGCGTCCACGATGTGCGGCTGAACATCTCCTTCTCGAACATCAAGGCCTTCACGTTGGGGGAATTCCACCGGGCCCTCCCGAAGGATCTGGACCTCAATTGGACGGACGAACGAGGCTCGCCGGAACTCCGGGGCCTGATCGCCCGGCGGCACGGCGTCGGAGCGGACCACGTCCTCGTGACGACGGGAGCCACGGAAGCCAACTTCCTCGTGAACGCCGCGCTCGTGGGGCGCGGGGACCGCGTCGTCGTCGACTCTCCGATCTACTCGCCGCTGCGGGATTGCGCGCTCGGATTCGGCGGTCGAGTCATCCCTGTACCTAGGGATTGCCGGGACGGATGGACCCTCGATATGGACCGGCTCCGGAAGGCGGCGGGGCGTCGCGCAAAGCTCCTCGTGTTCGCGAACCTGAACAATCCGACTTCCGCGCCCATCGGACGGAGCGAGATTCGAGAGTTCGCGGACATCGCCGAGGAATGCGACGGCTACGTCCTCGTCGACGAGACCTTCCGCGAGCTCGCCTTCAGCCAGCCGCCGCCGAGCGTCGCGGCATTCGGTTCGAGGATGATCGCGATCTCGACGGTCACGAAGGTCGGCGGCCTGGGCGCCCTCCGGGTCGGATGGATCGTCGCATCGCCCCGCCTCCTGGAGGAGTTCAAGGGCGTGAAGGACTACACGACGATCTGCGGCTCCTCGGTCTCCGAGGTCTTGGCCACGTGGGCCCTGAAACGATGGGACTTCTTCCGGCGTCGGGCTAGGACGATCCTGGATCGGAACCGGCGGACGGTCCGGGAGGCGCTCGAGCGGATGCCCGCGCTGCACGGCGACGTGCCAACGGGAGGGACCGTGATGTTCCCCCATTCCGACGTGCCGGTCTCAAGGCTCGCGAAGCGATTGTTGGCCGCCTACAAGACGGTCATCGCGGAGGGCCGGTTCTTCGGATTGGAGGACCATTTCCGGATCGGATTGGGAGGAGACACCGGCGAGTTGCGACGAGGCCTTCGGAGCCTCGGACACGCTCTCCGGGACCTCGGCTGAGGTCGGTGCGGGGAACCCTTTTATCGAGGGGGACGGTTCGACCGCCGGGCACGTCGGCTAGTTTGGACCAGGCTAGAGGCCTTCGGAGCCTCGGACTGGGGTTCGAATCCCCACGTGCCCGCGTTTTCCGTCGGCATCCTCGCCGATTCACCTCGGACCAGAGGCCTGTTCCTCGGGCGGCCGCACCTTTCGAAAGTTCAGGTAGATCAAGGCGTCGTAAACCAACTTCAGCGTCCCCGCGGCGACGAGGGGAAACCCCAGCCACAGATTCGCGAGGGCGTAGCCCGCGAGGGAAGGGCTCGCTGACGACGCGATCGTTCGTGTCGTGCTCGTGAGTCCCGCTGCGGCGGTCCGATCCGACTCCTCGACGATCGCCATGACGTAGGACTGCCGCGTCGGCACATCCATCTGGGACAAGGATTGCCGGCACAGGAGGAGGGCGACGGCGGAGAGTGGGGTCGGCGCGAGCGCGACGCCGATGAGGAAGAGATTCGACGGCACGTGGGAGAAGACCATCGTCCGCAGCAATCCAATCCGACGGGCGATCCGCTCCGCCAACAGGAAGGACAACGCGGTCACGATCTGCGTCGCGAAGAAGATCGCCCCGAGGGCGGACAGGTCGAGCCCGAATCGGAGATAGAAGTAGTAGGCGAGGAGGCTCTGGCCGATGAACCCTCCGCCGAAAGCGTCCAGGGCGAACAACGCGGACAGCTTCGCCACGATGGGACG
Organism: Thermoplasmata archaeon; assembly: GCA_035639595.1. Taxonomy (GTDB): domain Archaea; phylum Thermoplasmatota; class Thermoplasmata; order RBG-16-68-12; family RBG-16-68-12; genus RBG-16-68-12. Next base: position 12,456 of record DASQXV010000121.1, read on the forward strand.
TGCTCGCGGCGACAGCGCCTGCTTGGCCACGGTCGCGGCCGGTTCGACGTCTGGAGACAACCTCGAATAGATCAGCGCGCCGAGGAGTCCCGAAACCAGATATACCGCAAACAAGGGGGCGTAACCGACGGAATTCGACAGGCCGGCAAGCAGGGCTCCCGCGGACGACGACCCGTATCCGACGAGGTTGTACACACTGAAGGCCAGGGTCCGTCGGTCCGACCGCGCGGTGCGGGGAAGGATCGCCTGTTCCAGCGAGAGGAACGGCCCGACCTCCCCGGCGCCGACGGACATGTTGCCCACCACCCCCGCGAGCACCGGGGCCCACCAGTCCCTCGAGGCCAACAGCAGCGCCCCTGCGATCGCATCCATGAGGCCGAAGAAGACGAGCGTCTTCCGTCGGCCGATCCGATCGGCAAGGAAGCTGATGACGAAGGTGTAGAGGGCGGAGCTGAGAATCGTCAGGGTCAGGACGATTCCGATCGAGAGAGCGTCGAAACCGAGCTGGGCGAGGTAGATGCCGAAGAGGACGCCGAGGAACCCGTAGGGGACCGTGCGCACGGACTTTTCCAGGAGGATGAGCGTGCCGTCGCGGTCGATCCACCGCCCGCGTTGCGCCGGTCCGACCATTCTCGCGTCCCAGGGCCCCACGACGACAACAACCTAGATAGAGGTTCTACCGATGGGGATGGAGCTCAGGGAGGACGTCGAATGAAATGGGTGACCCGCGAGAAAGCGAAGGTGGACCGCATCGCCTGCCCGTGGCTCGTGACGAGATTCGTGGACCCGAAGGCGGAGTTCCTGTTCGTGCCCCGAGAGAAGGTCTTGGACGTCGCGAAGGAACAGGGGGCGATTCCGTACGACAGCCCGGGAGCCGAATTGTTCCATTACAAGGAGGGAGGCGACGAACGCTGCAGTTTCGACGCGATCATCAAGAAATACCGCCTGACGGACGCGGCCCTCCTCGACATGGCGGAGATCGTCCGGTCGGCAGATGCCGCGCCGAAGAGGCCTCGGTCGGAAGGCGCGGGACTCGAGGCGATGGCCTTGGGATTCCGAGAGAACGCGAAGGACGATTTCGAGAACATGCGGCTCCAGTTCCCGGCCTACGACGCGTTGTACACGTATTGCAAGCTCAAGGTCGAAGGCAAAGCCAAGTTGGAACACGCGGTCCGCTGAGTCCTCTACTCTCCGATGTGGCGACGGTAGGCGGCGGCATCCATCAGAGCCTTCACCTCGTCAGCGTTCGTCGTCTCGAGGACGACCATCCAGCCCGTCCCATAAGGATCTTTGTTGACCCGCTCCGGTTCATCCGCAAGCGCCTTGTTTACCTCGACGACTTTTCCGGACACGGGTGCGAAGATCTCGCTCACGGCCTTCACGGACTCCACGGTCCCGAGGACCTCTCCCTGTTTCACGGCCTTTCCGACCGGCGGGGTCTCGACGTACACGACGTCGGTCAGTTCGCTCTGGGCGAAATCCGTGATGCCCATCCGGACCCGCTTGCCCTCGAGCTTCGCCCATTCGTGGTCCTTCGTGTAGCGGAGCCCGTCCGGGATGTTGGACAAGGGAGTTCCAGCCCGGACCGCCGCGATGCGACCTCCGGATATGAGGGTTTCGACCTCGATTTCAGCGGCCCTTCCACTTCGCGCCCCACGCTTGGTGGACGAAGACCTCCTCGCTGCGGATTTTGTGGACGCGGCGCACAACGAGCAGGATGATGACGAGCGCGACGCCGCCGACAATCGTGAGGAGGTACAACGGATTCCCTAGGATCGTGGAGAGGACGCCGCGGAGGGTCTCGGAGACATCAACCATTCGTCCGCGCCAGGGCGAACCAGTTCCCGCCACTTCCGAAGAACCTTTCTCCCTGAAGCCCGGATTCGATAACGGATTCGCCGAGCTCGCCCTCGCGGAACAGGTGGTAGGGCCGCGGGACCTCGGACCCGTCCGGGAGACGCCACGGGATCTCGACGTCCGGCTTCTTCGGCTTCCCCCCGAGCATTTCGGCGACCCGGGGGTGGTCGATCGACCACACGGTGACCAGCGCGGTCTTTCCGGGACGGAGGACGCGCCGCATCTCCTTCAGAGCCCGGACGCGGTCGCGGCGCGTCGGGAGGTGATGCAGGACCGCTATGCACAGGGCCGCGTCGAACGTCGCGTCCGGGAAGGGGAGGGCCGTCGCCTCCGCCCCCACCCATTCGATCTGCTGGAACTCCCGCGAGGAGGCCGTCGACTTCTTGCCGATCGACAGGAGACGCCGCGACAGGTCGATCCCCACGACGCGATGGCCCGTCAGGGCGAGCGGCCTCGAATGACGTCCGTGGCCGCAGCCGATGTCAAGGACGAGGTCGCCCGCGGGAAGCTCCATGATGAAGTCGAGCACCTCGGGCCACGCTTGGGTCCGCGCCGCGGCGTACGACTCGGCGATCCGGTCGTACGTGGTCCGGACGTCCGCCCTCGAACGGCCCATGCGACGGCGGAGGACCCCGTCCCCGAATAAAGCCTCGGTCACGCGCCGAGCGTCGCCCGGCGGACTTCTTCGGCGGCCCGACGGCGGATCTCCTCGAAGGACGGGAGCGGCTCCGCGGGCTTCCCGCGGTCCAGGTACTGCGCGTACGCCGGTTGCATCTTCGAGCCGCAGGAGGGACAGGTCCGCACGCCGACTTCGTAGGTCCCGTCCTTCGGACATCGCTGGAGGTCCTTCCTCCCACCGAATTTGCCGCGCTTCGCCGCGGGCTTGCCTTCGACCTCGACGATGTCCATCGCGAAGTCGACCGTCGGCGCGTTGCTCAGGCTCGTGCCGACGCCGAAGCCGTCGACGCCCGCTTCGAGGAGCGCGGAGATCGAGCCTTCGTCGACCGAGCCGGACACGTAGATCTTGACGTCCTTGTGACCCCTCAGGTCGAGCTCCCAGCGGACCTCCCTGATGATTGCGGGGAAGTTGCCGCGACGGGAGGCCGGCGTGTCGAGCCGGATGCCGGTCAGGTCCGGGATCGCCTCGACGGCCAGCAGGGCCTCCGTCTTCTCGTCGTAGTACGTGTCGACGAGGGCGATCCGAGGAATCTTCGCCTCGAGGTACTTGTGGACCGCCGCGAACGCCTCGCGCGGCCCGCCCATCACGATCACAAGGGCGTGGGGCATCGTGCCCATCGCGGGCGCGCCGAGGAGCTCTGCCCCGAGGGGCGTCGTGATCGCATCGAGCCCCGCGATGTAGACGGCCCGTTCGATCAGGGGCGCGATCGCGGGATGCATGCGGCGCACTCCGAAGGAGAGGACCTCCTTCCCGTCCGCGAGCTTCCGGATCCGCGCGGCCTTCGTCGCGACCCCGCTCGCCTGACAGATCATGCCGAGGACCGGGGTCTCGTAGAGGGCCCACTCCCCATAGGGCCCTTCGAGGACCATGACCGGAATCGGGACGCCGCGGGGCGTCTTAGGAGGAAAGAAGCTCCCTTCCGGGAGAGACCAGAGGCTGACGGACTTGCCTTCGAGGAGATGGACGACCTCCTCCACGCCGCACAAGACGGCCCAAGGCCAACCGTGTGGCAACGAGCCCGTCGTCACCTCGGCGACGACGTCGACCCGGTCGCGGCCCGCCTTCTTCAGGATGTCGAGGGTCCGAAGGAAGTAGATGTCCGTCGTACGCCCGGCGCGGATCTCGTCCGCGGTGGCGATGTAGAAGTCTCGACCACGGGCGTCCTTCGGCATCGTCCCTCCAGGCTGGCTACTTTCTGTGCGTATTAGAGCCTTTGCGCTCGACCTGGGAGTCCGTGACTGCCTGCGCCCGCCTAGCCTGACCATCGCCTCCGGTACTGGATAGTGTAACCCGCTCTTCTCGCCTGGCCCAGCAGGCGCCCGAGCAACAGGTGGTAAGCGATGCCGAGCGGGAGCCCGAGGATCACATTGGCCACGACGAACCAGAATTCACTGGAAGTGCCCGTGAGCGATGGAAAATCGAGCGCAATGAGGACCCATGCAGCGAGAATTCCTAAGTACGCGAGGCTGAGGATGTTGCCCAGCATCCAATGGCCGCCATGCCCAAGCGAGTCAAGGTACTTCGCGAGCAGCAGCGCGTTGTCGTCGCCGTCGGCGTTCTGGTTGAGGCCCATGCGAACCATCGCACGCATGATCGACGCACTCATGATCGGTGTCAGCCAAACTTCCTTAAGAGAGAGGTACGAAAAGGAAGCGACGCCCACACGCCAAACGGCATCCATTGAAGCGAGCACGAAGAAGGCCCACGCCATCAGGGCAAGCGCGTACCCACCCCAGAGGAACAAGCTCAGGAGGAAGAAACGTTCCCATATTCCCCCGTCAGACCGGACGAGCCGCGGGCCTGTCCGGAACAATCCTGGCCTGGCCTCTTCTCTGCTACTGGGCACCATCTGAGTCGATCGCGGCATGCTGGGACTAGCAACCTGCCGCCTCTATTTCCTGTATTGAGTATAAGAGAATCGCTGAGGACAAGGCCGGAATCAGACTACGGGCAGATGCAGGACTGGATACTCCAGACTCCGCTCGCGGGATACTCGGAGCAGAACCGGACCGTCGCATCCTCCTCGGGATCGTACCGTTCCGGATGCAGGCCCCACGGGAAGCCGCATTGACCACACAGGTCGTGCCACGCCGAATGCGACTTCCGGGCGAGCCGTCGTCCGGGAGGCAGGAGGCGCCCGCGGCTCGACCAGTTCGCCGACGATTGGACGCGATGTGCCATGACCGTGTCGACCGAAGTTGGCTCCGGCCGACGGCGGCGCGGCCCTTGAAGGTCACGATGCACCGTGATGATAATTGCATCATAAACGGATTTATCCCCGAGCCTACGGACGCCCGCGATCTGATAATCAGCCCACATTATCAGGAGGGGGCGAGGCCATCCTCGTCCCGAATGCGGCCAAAATCTCGGAGGCGCGGACGACCTCGGACAGGGCCACCCGCTCATCGGGAACATGGATCCGTTCCGTTTCTCCGGGCCCGAAGATGACGCACTGCGGATTGTGCGCGGCGTAGTACGCCATCTCGGTGCCGTACGTCACGGCCGCAATCTCTGTGCCCGCGAGTTCCCGCAGTTGGCGTACGTGGGTCGCGTCCTCGGAGACCGCGGCAGCCGGGACCTCATGGAACAGTTCGAGGACCGGATTCTCCTTCGCATCCGCGAAGGCTTTGCGGAGCAAGGCTTCGACGTCAGCCTTCCCGGTTCCCGGGGGATGCCGGCAATCCAGGTCCACAGTGCACGTGTCCGCCACGACATTCGTCTTCGTCCCTCCCTGGATCGCGCCGACGCTCACGGTGATCTCCCGATGAACGTCCTTCGAGTGGCCGAACCGTTCGAGGCCAGGCAAGACACGCCCCATCCGGTAGATCGCGTTGTCCCCCAGGTGGGGCATGCTCCCGTGCGCGCTCCGACCCCGCACGGTGGCGCGGTACCAGAGGACGCCCTTTTCGCGTGTGATCACGCGCAGCCCCGACGGCTCGGCCACGACGACCGCCGCGGCCCTCCGGACCTCGGGCGACGACGCGAGCTTGACGGCCCCGTGCATCGTCGTCTCCTCGTCCGTCGTGAAGAGGAGGGAGACCGGGATGCCGGAATCCAGGAGGGACTTCGCCGCGGCGAGTCCCGCGACGCAACCCGCCTTCATGTCCGCGGTCCCGCGGCCGTATAGGAAATCGCCGTCCCACGACCCCGACTCGCGGGTCCACCCGGAGCCGAGGGGCACGGTGTCCAGGTGGCCGTTGAAGAGGACGCCGCCCAGGCCGCTCGAGGCCACGACCGCGCTCACGTCGCGATGGACGGAAGGCCGGAGGCCGAGCTCTTCGATCGAAGCGGTCGCGGCACGGAGGATGTCCCGCATGTCCGTGTCCGGGGTCGAGGGGATCGCGACGAACTCCGTCAGCTTCGTCCGGACGTATTTGTGGAGGTTCATGCCCCTCTCCGGTCCAGCTCGTTGTGGAGGATTGCAATCGCATGGTCCGCATGGAGCGGGAGGGGCCCGAGACCGACCTCGAGGACACCGCGCGCGCCTAGGGCCCGGTCCTCTTCGGCCGTGAGGTCTTGGTTGTCGGAGAGCACGAACGTCGCGTCCGCGGGCAGGCCGGCTTCGCGGATATCCTTGCCACCCTCCTTCAGGCGGACGAACGCGGGCCCGAGTCGATCGAGGGCCTCCTCGAAGGTCGCGATGGAGCCGTAGATTCCCGGCGAGGTCGCATGCTCGATCCGAGAGGTGTCCACGAGTGCCCGGCGGACGAGCGCGGCGTTCGAGCGGATGTCCGGCTGGAACGACTGGAGTCGGAATCCGACGATCCGTACGAACCGTGGGGGGCTCGGGGGGCCGAGCAACAGGAGGCCGACCTCCACGTCGCGGCGGATGCCGTGGGCCAAGAGGAGCGCCGCGTTCGCCGCGTTCAGCAGGATGTCCATGCGACCCGAGCCGCCGGCCAGGTCGTCGAGGGGGAACGATGGATCGGTGGATGCCCGGTGGCCCACGATCAGGAAACGTCGCACGGCGCGGCGATGGCCTTCGATTCCTTAAGGATTCGGCCCTCCCCGAGAACTTGAATTCACCAGGGTGGATAATTATCGACGGTCGAACGATTCGAGGCCTGCCAAAGAGGCAAGGGCCTCCCGGTGGAAGGGGACCAGTGGGAGCTTTAACGCGTCCCGGACCGGAAGCCAGCGGACCTGGTCTCGCGGTCGTGATCGCCGAGGCGGGGAGCAGCGGAAGATCGTCCCGGACCATTTCCTGTGGGAGAAGGTTTGTTCCACGGGCGCCCATGCGGGGCCCACCGTCACCTCGATGCCTGTCTGTTCCTTGACCATCTTGCGGAGTGCCTTTCTCGTGGACCGCGAGGAAGGGACCTCGCCCCCGGGCAGAGCCCACAGCCCGCCCAGGAGTCCGCCTTCCTCCCGTCGGGCGAGGAGGACCCGCCCGTGGGACTCGATCAAGGCGAAGGCGACGTGGACCGTCCGATTCGGTCTCCGTCGCGGAGTGACGGGAATTCCCCGCTCCTCGCCCGCGGCCCGCGCGAGGCAAAGCGTCTCGAGGGGACAGCGACCGCAGGCTGGGGACTTCGGCGTGCAGATCGTTGCGCCGAGTTCCATCATCGCTTGATTGAAGGCCCCCGGTTCCTCCCGGGAAACGAGACGGGCGGCCAGCTCTGCGACCTCCCGCCGGATCGCCAGGCTCGTCACGTCTCCGTGCAGACGGAAAAGGCGGGCAATCACCCGGGTTACGTTGCCATCCACTGCGGGGACCGGAAGGCCGAAGGCGATGCTCGCGACCGCTCCGGTGGTGTACGGCCCGATGCCGGGGAGGGCCGCCAGCTCGGGGTACGAGGAGGGCACCTTCCCTCCGTGCCGCTCCACCATCGCGCGGGCTGCGGCGTGCAGATGCTTTGCGCGCCGATAGAAGCCAAGGCCCTCCCAAACCGCAAGGACGTCGTCGAGGGGAGCCGCGGCGAGATCCCGAACCGTTGGAAACCGGGAGACGAATCGTTCGTAGTACGGTTGGCCGCTCGCAATCCGGGTCCGCTGGAGGAGGTACTCCGCAACGAGGACCTTGTACGGATCCTGCGTGCGCCTCCAAGGAAGATCCCGGTGACTCACGCGGTACCATCCGAGCAAACGATGCCGGATCTCGTCCAGGGATGGTTCGCCCATCGCGGGCCGATGGGCGCGCGGCTACATCACGGATTCGGACCACAGGTACGTCGGCGCGAAACCGCCAGCTCGTTAACCTTAAACAAGGTTGACATCGGCCGAACCGAAAACGCCTCCGCGGTGGCCCGGCGAGGTCACTTGAAAATCTCGCCCGTCTCCCGGCTCCAGAACAGGAGGTCGAGGGCGGCCATGGGAATCTCAACGCTCTCCGAGAAACGTCGCATCCGCTCCTCGATCGCGAGGTACTTCGCCGCGGTCAGCGAGGCCGGAAAGCCTCGGATGACTCCGTGACGGACCAGGTTCCGCAGGATGTGGCGGTCCAGGATCGCCAAGCCATCCCCGCGGCCGATGTTTCGCAGGAAGTGGCTCGCCTCCTTCCACCCCAGACCATCGATCTCGCGAACGAGCCATTCGCGGGCGGCGCGGGAATCCCCGAGCCCTCGGAGCGCCTCTCGGAGGCACGGTCCATTGTCGGGGAAGAACCGGTCGCGGGCGCGGACGATGTACGCGGCTTTGTGATTGTGGAACCGGGTTCGGTGACGCAGGAAGGCTGCGACTTGCCGCGGGCGTCCCGGCCACAACAGGTCGGCCTCAATCAGGTCCCGCAACGCCGCGTCTGCGGAGCGGGCCTTTGACTGCACCGCAAGGATACAGAAACAGAGCTCTTCGAACAATCGCTCTTCGGGAAGAGAGCCCATCCGGCGGAAGTCCTCGAGCCGAGCCTCAATCTGCTCCCGCTTTTCCGCGAATTCGGACTTCAGCGGTTCGAGCTTCCGATACCCCGACACGCCGGCGAAACGGCGCCGCGAGGATAAGCCTCTTCGGGGGAGTGCGCTGCGGGACGGGCCTGATGCCCAATCTTCCGAATGCGACAGAACCAAATAACGGAATTCGCTTCGAGCCGAGCATGTCCCTCCTGCATTCGCTCGCCCGTGCGCTCGACCGCATTTCTCCGGCTCCCGTCGCCTACGCCCACTGCGACATCCCGTGCGGGATCTATGATCCCCACCACGCCCAGATGGCCGCGCACACGGTCGTCCGCATGATCGACCTAATCAACCAGCTCGAGAAGCCCGGGCCCAATGCGACCGCGGAGCAGCGGCAGGAGTACACGGCGAAGCTCGCCCGGTACGTCCTCGTGAAGGAGCAGCACGCGGAGATCGCGAAGTCGGAGGTCCGGATCCTTTGGGGCGACTACTTCAAGCCGGACCACGTGAAGACGTTCCCGGAGCTCAGCGACCTGGTCTGGAAGTCCCTCAAGGCGGGGTCCAAAGCCCGCCAGGAGATCAATCTCCAGGCCGCGGAGGACCTCCTGAAGACGACGAACGACATCGCGACGATCTTCTGGAAGACGAAGGGGCTCGAGACGACAACGACCAAGGCGCCCTACCCGACCGAGCGCATGACGGTCTACCCGAAGCTGAAGTAGGCGAGTCCGGCGGCGATGCTCCCCTTCCGCCGCTTCCGCGTCGAGGACCGGAGCATGCAGCCCACGCTCGAGCCGGGCGACTACGTCCTCGTGAACCGCTGGGCGTTCCGGTTCCGCCCTCCCGCCCGCGGCGACGTGGTCGTCCTGGAGGACCCGGAGGTGCCGTCCCGGTTCCTCGTCAAGCGCGTGTCGGAGACGACCGCGACGGGAGCGATTCGCTTGGCCGGAGACAACGAACCCGCGAGCCGGGACAGCCGGGCGTTCGGGCCGGTGGCGATGAATCGAATCATCGGAAAGGTCTGGTTGCGGCTCCGCCGGTAGCGAAGACTCAGTCCCACTTCTCGAACCGGACGTACGCGAAGCCGAGGCGCTCGCAGAGGTTCTTCACGTCCTCGACCATGTCATGGAGCCCGCAGATGTACACCTGCTTCTTGGAGTAGTCTCGGATTTCGTTCTGCAAGATCTTTTGGACGTACCCGACGCGGCCCTTCCAGTCGGAGGTCTCGGGCCGGGAGACGGTCGGGTAGAAGTGGAAGTTCTTGTGCTCTCGCGCCCACTTCTCGATCAGGTCCCGATAGATCAGGTCGTGGACATACCGGACGCCGAAGACCATGTGGAACTGGTGTCCGTCGTCCAGATCGCGCTCCCAGATGTGGCCCATCATCGAGATGAACGGCGCGATCCCCGTGCCCGTCGCGACGAAGACCGTGTCGTATGGAATGGGTTCCTGCATGACGAATCGGCCGA
>DASQXV010000122.1:0-10770 GCA_035639595.1 Thermoplasmata archaeon
CAGGAGCTGTTCCGCAGCCGCCGCGAGCTGGACCCGCCGAACAGTTGAGCCGCGGCCCAAATCGTTTTAGCCGTCCGCGTGGGTGAGTCGGCCCGATGCGGATCGGGGTCATCGGCGTCCAAGGGGACGTCAGCGAACACGTCGACGCGGTCGCGAGGGCGATCCACGATTCCGGGCGGTCCGGCGAGGCCCTCGCGGTCCGCCGACGGGCCGACCTCGACCGGGTCGACGCGCTCACGATCCCCGGGGGGGAGAGCACGACGATCTCGAAGCTCCTCGTGAAGCTCGACCTCCACGACGAGATCGTCCGCCGCGCGAAGGAGGAGGCGATGCCCCTCCTGGGGACCTGCGCGGGCTGCATCCTCCTCTCAAAGGACGCGGGGGCCCAGGCGGAGCGGACGAAGACGACGCTCCTGGGCCTGATGGACATGGCCGTGGACCGGAACGCGTTCGGTCGGCAGCGGGAGTCCTTCGAGGCGGACCTCGACGTCGAAGGGCTCGAGTCGCCCTTCCACTGCGTCTTCATCCGCGCGCCCGCGATCCTCCGGACCTGGGGGGACTGCAAGGCCCTCGCCCGGTACCAGGGACGGATCGTCCTCGCGCGTCAAGGCAACCTGATCGGCTCCGCGTTCCACCCGGAGCTCAGCGGGGACCTGCGGATCCATCGTTGGTTCCTGGACCTGGTCTAGAAGAAGAGGGCGAGGACGGCCCCGAGGGCCACGGCCCCGCTCAAGGTGACGTACAGGGCGGGCCGCAGGACGGCCATCGTCGAGTTGATCGTCGTCGTGAGGCGCGAGGCGGACTGCGGCCCGAAGATCCGGAAGTCGGGGATCTCCGCGACGAACGCCGCGGCCTTAGCCTCCTCGAGGTTCCCGATCGCCTCCCGCACCGCGGCTTCGGCGTGGACGAGGATCGCGTCCCGATCGAGGACCGCGCCCACGGGGTTGAAGCCGTCCATCGTCAAGTTGACGGAGTGGTTGTCCGTCGTCATCGCCTCGGACTCCTCCACGAGGCCGGACATCCGGGTCCGGATCGCATCCCGCACCCCGGGGACCATGTTGTTCCCGTCGAAGACGAGGTACGCGGTCTTCTGGCCTTCCGTCTCGACGACGAGGGCCTCGATCCCGCGGGCGCCGATCCCCTGGTCCGGGGTGCAGAAGCCCTTGCGGGTCCCGTACCCCACCCGGACGACGCCCTTCGGGGCCCTCATCGCGGCCTGCGCCGCGGCCTTCGCGGCCCCGATGATCTCGTGGCTTCTCTGGCTTCCGAACAGGGTGAGCCCGACGCCGGGCTCGAGGCAGTTGTGGGCGTCGACGAAGATCGCGTCCCGCGCCCCGAGGAGGCGTGCCTCCTGGACGGCCGCGTATCCCGTCGCGCTGTCGATGTCGTCCGTCGGCTCGGGCGCGAACGAGGCGACGATGAGGACGACGTCCCCGAAGGACTGGGCGAGGGCCGTCGCCCTCTTGTACGTCGCCCGGCAGGCCCGGCCCGCGGTCGGCCCGAACGCGGCGGACGCGGTCGACCGCCGCACGGCCTCCGCGATCTTCCCCACCTCCTTCGTCGTCGCCGGGTTCTCGTCGTGGGTCGTGGGACCGTGGGCCACGATGACGTTCGGCGTGAGATCCGTCAGGTCCCGCGCGACCTTCGAGGGCAGGTCGCTCCCGCTCACGTAGCCCATCGGCCCGGGGTGGACCGTCGGGGCGACGAGGAGGGCCTTGAGCCGCGACCCGACGCGGAACGCGAGGCCGCCGACGCGGGCGCGCGCGGGCACGCTGATGGAATCGAAGAAGGTCTCGAGCTCCGCGATGCCCGCGGGTTCAGGTTCCGTGTACTGGTCCAGCGTGGACCGGAGGAGCTTCAATCCGTCGATTCCGAAGGCCCGGAGGAGGGGACGTTTCGCGATCTCCGCGTAGGTGACCGCGAACCCGAAGAAGAGGGCGTACAGGACGAGGCCGAGGACGATCTCCTCGAACGAGGGTCTCATAAACGCGGCGACGCCGATCAGCCCGAGGATCGGATGCAACGAAGCCGCCGGGAGGGAACGAAGGTGCTTCGAGTTCGAGGTCGCGCTCAGGATGACTTCGCGGGTCCAGAACGTCGCCCCGTACCCGAGGAGGGTGACGCGGTCGATCCGGTCCCCGTACGGAAGTCCGGTGGCGATCGCGTACAGGGTGAGGACGACGGTCGCGACGAGTTGGAAGCCGCCGACGATCATCAGGCCGACGAAGGACAGGAGGAAGGAGCGGCGGAAGTACATCCGGCCTCCGAGGCGGTTCGCCAGGGGCACGGTGGCCGCGGCCGAGAGGAACGCCGGGACGGCGACGGCCGCTCCGCCCACGAGCACGCGGAATCCGTCGAGGCCGGGATACACCAGGAGGTAGGCCTCCATGAGGGAGAAGGCGAGGATGGGGAGGACCATCCGTCGCGGGGGCGGAGAGACGAAGAGCCGACGGGCGATCCGGGTCGTCTCCGCGTGACTCTCGCCCGCCGTCTTCGCGCGGAAGACGTGCATCAGCCCGCCTTCACCGCGGCGACGATCTTCTGGAGGGCGGTCCCCTCGCGGGCGACCTCGACGATCGTCCCTGTCACGACGACGTCGGCCCCGGCCTTGACGACCCCCTGCGCCGCCTCGGGCGTGCGGATGCCTCCTCCGACGACGACCAGGATGTCGACGGCGTCCTTCACCGCGCGGATCACGCTGGACGGCACCGGCTCCGGCGCCCCGCTCCCGGCCTCCAGGTACACGAGCTTCATGCCGAGCATCTGGGCCGCGAGCGCGTACTGGACCGCGACGACGGGCGTCTTCCGGGGGATGAGGTCCGCGTCGCCGACCTGGCCCGCGCGCATCCCCGGCTCGACGACGAGGTAGGCCATCGGGATCGTCTCGAGGCCCCACGCGCGGACGATCGGGGCCGCGAGGCGCTGCTCGCCGATGATCAGCCGCGGGTCGCGGCTGTTCAGCAGGCTCATGAAGTACAGGGCATCCGCGAGGGGGGAGAGGTTCGCGGCGTTCGCGGGGAACAGGATCACGGGGATCGTGACGGCCCCCTTGATCGCGGAGATCGTCCCGTCGACCTTGTCCTGCGTGACGCCCGTGGAGCCGCCGATCATGATCGCGTCTGTGCCCGCGGCCGCGGCCTCGACGGAGATCTTCGCGGCATCCTCCGCGGACTGCTTGTCCGGATCCAGGAGGGTCATGTGGAGCGGCCCCTTGCGCCGTCCTTCGACGATCGAGTCGTACACGCTCACGCGAATGCACCAGCGAGGAAGGCGGCGAGGGCGACGATCATCCCGTACTTCGTCACGCGTTGGGACCGCGACGGATTCGCGGCCGAGTGGAGGGCGGCGTAAATAAACATTCCGTCCGCCGGGATCACGAGGAGGGCGTAGCCCAAACCCAGGACCCGCAACAGGAGGGGGAGGGAACTCAGCGCGGCGCCGACGAGAAGGGCGACGGCCGCGATCGCCCCCGCGGCCCGAGTCCCGATGCGCCGCGGCAGGGTCTGGCGGTCGACGTCCCCCTTCAGGTCTTCGATGTCCTTCGTGACCTCGCGGCCCAGGGTCGCGACCGCGGCGAGGGCGGCGAGGACGCCGCTCCGGACGAGCGGCTCCGTCGCACCCCGGTACACGGCGACGCCCGCGAAGAGGAACAAGGATCCGACGAGGTACGCGATGACGAAGTTCCCGGAGGCGCCGCGGGCCTTCAGGTCGGCCTCGTACGAGAGCATGAGGGCGGCGTTGAGCGCGACGACGGCCAGGGCGAAGACGTTCACGGAGGCCGCGAGGAGGGCCGCCGCGCCGAACGAGGCGACGACGAAGGCCCACGCGGTCCGGACCGTCATCCGACCCGAGGCGAGCGGGCGGTCCGGGTGGTTCACGCGGTCCGTCTCTCGATCGTAGATATCGTTGAGGGCGTTGCCGCCTCCGGTGAAGGCGGCCGCCGCGGCGCACGCGAGGAGGAGCGGGAGGGCGAAGGTCCCCCACGCTTCCGGCCCGACGGCCACGACCCCGCCGACCGCGACCCCGACGGCCGACATCCCGGCGTTCAGGGGTCGGGCGAGTCGGAGGAGACCGGCCATTCCGCCGCCGTACCATCCGTCGCGAGTATAACGGTTGCCCATTCGTGATATCGAGACCGGGAGCGACGTGCCGCGGATCGGCGTGCGCGCCGTCCTCGTCGGAATCCGCGGCCCATCGGAATCCTTATCCCCCGTTCCCTCCATGTATTCCAACACCCACCGGTTTTGGCGACGCCCTTTCGTGGCCCGCCGAACGACACGGGGTTCCATCGGGGAGAGGCCGACATGAACGACGGGAGAGGGATCGGCATCGGGTTCCTCCGGACGACGAAGGCCCGGAACGCGGAAGAGGCGATCGGTCGTTCGGAGGGACTCGTCACGGTCCTCCGGTTGACGGCCGCGGACCTCAAGCCCGCGGAGGACGCGTTGACGATCGCGAAGCAGTTCTTCGGGACGCACCAGTACTCGAAGGCGGTGCAGGCCGCGAAGCGCGCGGAGGCCCTCGCGCTCACCCTCGACGAGCGATTCAATCGCTACCAGACGGCCGTCCAAGCGCTCGCGTCCCGGATCATCTCGATGAAGCGGGTCGGCCTCGCGACGGAATCGATCGAGGGGGTCCTCGGGCAGGCGGAGGAGAAGGTCGTCTCCGGCGTCTGGGAGGACGGCGCGTTCATCCCGAACTACGTCGAAGCGTGCGCGGTCCTGGAGAAGGCGACCCAGGAGGGCCGCGCCTTCCAGCAGAAGGCGGAGCATGCGTCGAGCCAGATCTTCGCCGCGGAACTCGCGATCGAGGCCCTCGGGAACCTGACCGCAGGGCCGGACAAGAGCGTCTCCGCGCGCAGCATCGCCGCCCCCCTGGAGGGCGTCCTCCACGACGCGACCCGGGAGCTGGCCCTCGGGAACGCGGAGGGGGCGACCGAAATCGCGCGGGACCTCGAGGCGAAGGCGACCCGGTTCCAGGGTCTCTTCCAGGAGGCCGCCGCAACCCTGCGCGAGGCGGAGGAGGTCCTCGCGGACCTGCGGGGCGAGGGCGCGATGACCCAGGCCTTGGACAACCAGACGCGGATGGCCCGGGACATGATCGAGCGGGGCCTCCTCGAGCCTGCGGCGGCGATGGCGACCCGCCTGAAGGGCGAGGCGAAGATCCTCGGGGACCGGTATCGGAAGGCCACGACAACCCTGAAGGACGCGGAGGTCCTCTACGGCCGGCTCCAGGCGGAAGGGTTCCACTCCTACGAAGCGGACGCCGCGCTTCGGGACGCGCGCCGGTCGATCCGCGAGGGCACCTATGCCCGCGCAATCGAGCACCTCGAGCGGGCCCTCCTCGCGTTCGCGCGCCGGACGAACGCCCGGGCGGCGTTGGCGAAGGCGATCGAGGAGACGCGGCAGCGAGTCCGCCTGCTCGAGGGCCGAGGCCTCACGTTCATGCCGGACATCCAGGAGGTCCTGGGCCGCGCGGAGCGGGAGTTCTACCACGGGAACTATTCCGGCTCGAGCGAGGACCTCCGGATCGCGACCGTCCTCCTGGACGGGGTCACGAGGGCGCCCGCGAAGGACGGTCGTCGGCCTTAAGCCGAGCCTCGGATTGTCGTCGCCACGATGGGCGAACAGTACTTCGAGCGGAGGCCCGCGTCGAGGCGGCGCCCCGCGGAGATCCACGCGACGATCCGCGGGCAATCCTTCGCCTTCCGCACGGACGCGGGCGTCTTCTCCCGGACGGGGCTCGATCGGGGGACGGAACTCCTCCTCGAGGCCCTCGACGTCGGACCGTGCGAGCTCATCCTCGACCTGGGATGCGGATACGGGGCGATCGGAATCGCCGCGGCCCGATGGTCGGAGGGCGGACACGTCATCCTGACCGACGTGAACGAGCGCGCGGTCGCACTCGCCCGCGGCAACGTCGCGGCGAACCGCGTCCCCAACGCGGAGGTCCGCCTCGGTCCTCTGTACGAGCCCGTCGAGGGCATGGCCTTCGACCACATCGTGTCGAACCCTCCGATCCGGGCCGGACGGCGGACCGTCGATCGGATCATCGCGGAGGCCCTGGCCCACCTGCACCCGGGAGGGAATTTGTGGCTCGTCGCCCGGACCCGCCAAGGGGCCGAGGCGCTCCGATCTCGGATGGAGGCGGCCTTCGGGAACGCGATCGTCGCGAAGCGCGGGAGCGGGTACAAGGTGCTCCGCTCGACGAAGTCGGAGGCTTGATCGGATTGGCGGAGAAGGGCTCGGCGCCGCGGGTCCGGGTGCGGATCGCCCGGCCGGAGGACGCGCCGCGGCTCGTGCCCCTTTTCGATGCCTTCTACGGGGCCTTCTTCGGCGGCCGGGTCACGGAGGTCGCCGTCGCGGGTCGGCTGCGGCACGCGGCGCCGAACGAGACCGTCGTCGTCGCCGAGGTCGAAGGGAAGCTCGCGGGGTTCGCGAGCCTCCGGGTCGCGGATTCCCTGGACCCCGCGCCGTATGCGGAACTCGCCGACCTCTTCGTCGAACCGGACGCCCGCCGGCTCGGGGCGGCCTCCCGCCTCGTGAAGTACCTCGAGGGGATCGCGCGGGAACGGGGGGCGACCCACCTGGTCGTCCAGACGGGCCCCAAGAACGTGGAGGCCCAGACCTTCTACCGCTCCCTCGGATACGACGAATACGCGGTCGCGATGCGCAAGGCCCTGCGGGAGCGGCCGGCCCCGTGACCTCGAGGTCGATGACCGGGGTCTGGTCGCCCACGATCCGGGTCGCTGGACGCAGGCTCCATATCCTTAAATAGCGCCCGGAGTTTGGACGTCTCCCCCAGCGGGGATTTCGTCGATGCCTGAAGAGAAGCCGAGCCCTGAACCCCAAGAGGCGGCTCCCGCGGCGAAGCCCGAGAAGGGCGAGCGGCCTGCGAAGAAGAAGGAGGAAGCGAAGGAGGAGCCGAAGGCGCCTCGGGCGCCGAAGAAACTCGAGGGCGTGAAGGAGGATTTCCGCTACATCGTCCGGATGGCGAACACGGACCTCGATGGCACGCGCTCCGTCGCCTATTCCCTCACCGCGATCTCGGGGGTCGGCATCCGGGTGGCGGAGGCCGTCGCGGACCTCGTCGGCGTCTCGAGGACGGAGCGCCTCGGGAACCTGTCCGAGGAGCAGACGGACAAGATCGAGGCGACGTTCGGGAACCTGGGCGAGGCCTTCCCGCCGTGGATGGTGAACCGCCCGAAGGACTGGGAGACGGGCCTCGACCTCCACGCCGTCGGGGCGGACGTCGAGGTGCGCCGGCGGGACGACATCAACCGGATGAAGATGATCCGATCCTACAAGGGCGTCCGGCACGAGCAGGGCCAGCGGGTCCGCGGACAGCGGACGCGGGCCCACGGCCGCACGGGCCTGACCGTCGGGGTGACGAAGAAGGCCGCCCTCGCGGCCGCCCAGGCGAAGAAGGCTGAGGAAACGGGCGGCAAGAGGGAAGAGAAGACCGA
Source organism: Thermoplasmata archaeon (assembly GCA_035639595.1). Taxonomy (GTDB): domain Archaea; phylum Thermoplasmatota; class Thermoplasmata; order RBG-16-68-12; family RBG-16-68-12; genus RBG-16-68-12. The sequence continues at coordinate 7,466 of DASQXV010000122.1, forward strand.
AGAGAAGAAGCCGGAGAAGAAGCCGGAAGCGAAGGCCTGAGCCGATGGGCGATCCGAAGTTCTCCCGGGCGAAGTACGAACGGCCCTCCCATCCCTGGGAGGCGGAGCGGATCAAGGCGGAGAACGAGTTGTTGAAGAAGTACGGATTGAAGAACAAGAAGGAATTGTGGCGGTCCCAGTACGTCCTCCGGAGGTTCCGGCAGCGGGCGCGGGAACTCCAAGCGCGCGTGCGGACCGGGGACCAGCAGGCGGAGAAGGAGCGGGAGCAGCTCCTCCGGCGCCTCGGCCGCCTGGGCCTCCTGCCCCTCGAGGGGACGACCTTGGACGACGTCCTCGCCCTCGACGTCGAAGCCGTGCTGTCCCGCCGCCTGCAGACCCTGACGTTCCTCAAGGGGCTCGCCTTCACCCCGCGCCAGGCGCGGCAGTTCATCGTCCACGGCCACGTCTCCATCGGAGGCCGCCGCGTGACGATCCCCGGCGTCCTCGTGAGCCGCTCCGACGAAAACGTGATCACCTTCGACGAGCGGTCCGTAATCGCGAACGACCTCCATCCGGTGCGTCAACAGGGCGAGATCCCCTCCGGCCCGCGGGCGGGCGGCGAAGAGGAGGAGGGACCGGACCTCGGAGGAGAGGAGCCGGGCGCGCCCGCTCCCGATGAAGGGGCCAAGGAGGGATGAGCTTGCCGCGCTGGGGCGTCGCGCACATCTACGCATCGTACAACAACATCATCATCACGCTGACCGACGTCACGGGGTCGGAGACGATCACGAAGGCGACAGGCGGGATGGTCGTCAAGGCCGCGAAAGACGAGGCCTCCCCGTACGCGGCGATGAAGGCCGCGGAGCGGGTGGCGGATGCCGCGAAGGAGAAGGGGATCGACTCGATCCACGTCCGGGTGCGGGCGCCCGGAGGCAACCGATCGAAGTCCCCGGGTCCGGGCGCGCAGGCCGCGATCCGGGCCTTGTCCCGCGCGGGCCTCCGGATCGGCCGGATCGAGGAAGTGACACCCGTCCCGCATGACGGGACGAAGCCGAAAGGGGGCCGGCGAGGCCGGAGGGTGTGAGATGAAGGTCAAGGTCCTCGCGGCGTCGCCGGATTCCATGCGCCTGCTCCTCGAGGAGACGGAGCCCGCGTACGCGAACGCCCTCCGCCGGGTCCTCGTGGCCGAGGTCCCGAAGATGGCGATCGAGGACGTCGAGTTCCACCTGGGCCCGATCCGCGCGGAGGACGGGAAGGAGTACGAGAGCGTGAGCCCCCTGTTCGACGAGATCATCGCCCACCGCCTCGGCCTGATCCCGATCCCGACGGACCTGTCCCTCTACAACCGCCGGGAGGACTGCCCCAGCTGCCACGGCGAAGGCTGTCCGAGCTGCACGATCATCTACTCCGTGAACAAGCGGGGTCCGGGCCTCGTCACGTCCGCGGACCTGGAGCCGATCGGGGACGCGAAGCTCCGGCCGACGGACCAGAAGGTCCCCATCGTCAAGCTGGGGGACGGGCAGGCCATGCTGATCTACGCCACCGCAGTCCTCGGAAGCGGCAAGGACCACGCGAAGTGGCAGGCCACCCACGGGGTCGGATACCGCTACTATCCGACGTTGAAGGCCGGGAGCAAGGCCCTCGACCCCCTCGATCCCGAGGTGCCGTTCTGCGAGAGTCACATGGTTTCGACGAACACGGACGAGGAAGAGGTCCTGCCCCTGGGCGACGACGCGACCTGCAAGAAGTTCATGGACCTGTACAAGGTGGAGTCCGTGAAGGCGGGGAGCGACCCCACGCGAATCGTCATGGAGTTCGAGACGGACGGGTCGATGACCACGAAGGCGGTCCTCCTCGCGGGGCTGGACATCCTGTCGAAGCGCTTCGCCGAGCTCGCGGGCCAAGCGGCCGGAATCGAGTAGGGCCGCATCCGCCTGGGACAGAGAAGCGACAAGTTTTAACTAGATTACTATCCATGTAGTATTCATGGAGCTGGGAGATCTCGAACTAGCCGTGCTCCGCGCGGTCCGCAACCTCGGCCAAGCGAGCTCCGGAGCCATCCACGACGAAGTCCGCAAGTCCCGGGACGTCGCGTACACGAGCGTGACGACGACCCTGTACCGTTTGGTCGACAAAGGGCTTGTGGCGATCCGCCGCGAGAGCGAGAAGAAGGTGTTTTACCGGATCCGCGAGGGTCGCGCCTACCGGAAGGTCATGGCAACGATGATCGATCGAGTCGTCGGGACGTTCGGCGGCGCGGCGGTCTCATACATCCTCGAACGGCCGGTCCCAGAGTCGGAGGAGACTCTCTCGACCTTGCGAAAGCAATTGGAGCGACGACGCTCCAAGGAGAAGTGAGATGTCCAGCTTCGTTGAACAAGTCAGGGAAGCCCTCCTCGCCTACTGGCTGTCGCCGCTCTCCCTGACCGTCCTCGCGGTCTGTGGTGCCTCAATGGGCACCCTGCTGTATGTCTTCCTGACGAACTCGCGGAACGCCAAGCTGCGTGTCAGCCTGCTGACCGGCTTGTATGCGCTGTCAATTTTCTTCTGGGGCTTCGTTTCGGGCAGCCTGGCCTTATGTATCTCCCAGGCCCGGATGGTCGCCTACGCGAAAAATGGCGTGCCGCTGGCCGTCCTCGGGGCGGTCGTCGGCGGATTGGCAGCGTCCGGGATCATCTCGGCCATCGTCTGGAAGTTTGGCAACGCCGCCATCCTGCAGAAATTCGCCCCCCGATCTCCCTCCCCCTCCGAATCGTGGACCCTGGACTACGTCCGGAACCTGGGACGGTTCGAAGGAGCCGGCGACTTGCGAGTCGGGGTTGTCGAAACCTCCTCGGCCCTCGCGATGGCCGTGGGCGGCAAGGAGCGGTGGATCCTGCTTTCGACCGGCCTCTTCGACCTCCTCACGCGGGATGAGATGGAAACCGTCCTCGCCCACGAGCTCATGCACCTCAAACACCACGATGCCGAGTTCAAGGTGTTCTCTCGCGTCCTCTCTCGCATCCTCTTCTTCGATCCCTTAAGCAAGTTCTTCGATCCGGCGGTCCACCGCGAGCGGGAGTACCTTGCCGACGAAATGGGGGGCCGTTCCACCGGTAGGCCGGCGGCCCTGGCGTCCGCCCTCCTGAAGATCGCCGACCGCGGGTTGCCCCCGAAGTCGGCATGGGGATTGAGCATCCTCGGGTCGGGTCGAGGGATCTTCAGCCGCTACCCACCCCTGGACAAGAGAATTCAGCGGCTGGTATTGCTCTCTGACATGCTCGCCGGGGCCTCCCAATAGGGGAAAGGATTATTACTAGCTAGATAGGAATCATACTGAGAGGCGG
>DASQXV010000123.1:0-12350 GCA_035639595.1 Thermoplasmata archaeon
ATCGCGGCCTTCAGGGCCTTGTACGACGGGTCGTGGGTCGAGGGCTCGATCGGTGTCTCGACGCAGATCGCGACGACATCCGATCCTGCGGCATCCGCGGGATCGAGGGTCGCCCGGAGGCGTCCCTTCGAGACCTGGGCCTCCAACAACTCTTGGACGCCTGGTTCGCGGCCCCGGAGCGGACTCCGGCGGGCATTCACCGACTCGACCTTTCCCGGATCGATGTCGACGCCGATGACGGTCGCTCCGGTCGCTGCGACGGCGGCGGCGAGAGGCACCCCGACGTAGCCGAGGCCGATCACCGCCGCCTTCACGGACGCGCGGATGCCGCGTGTATCGGATAAAACTTTCAACCTGGATGCTGCCGGGAGAACGATTATATGGCGACCGCCTGCTCCTGCGCCCCGTGAAGATCGCGAGCGTCGTCGGGGCGCGGCCGCAGTTCATCAAGGCGGCGCCCGTCAGCCGCGAGATCCGGGAGCATCATGAGGAGGTGCTCATCCACACGGGTCAGCACTACGACGAGAAGATGTCGGATGTCTTCTTCGAGAGCCTGGAGATCCCGCGGCCCAACTACAACCTCGGGGTCGGGAGCTCGAGCCACGGCCGGCAGACGGGGGAGATGATGCAGGGCCTCGAGGAAGTGCTGGAAAAGGAGCACCCCGACTTCGCCCTCGTCTACGGGGACACGAACTCGACCCTCGCGGCAACCCTGGTCGCGGCGAAGATGGGCATCCCTCTGGGACACGTCGAGGCGGGCCTGCGGTCCTTCAACCGCTCGATGCCCGAGGAGATCAACCGCGTCGTCGCGGACCATCTGTCGAACCTCCTCTTCGCGCCGACGGAGACCGCGGTCGGGAACCTCTCCCGGGAGGGGATCACCCGCGGGGTTCACCTCGTCGGGGACGTGATGTACGACGTCGCCTTGCAGAGCGCGCAGGCCGCGCGGTCCCGGGACATCGTCGCGAAGCTCGGGCTCCGCCCGGGCGAGTACCTGCTCGTCACCCTCCACCGGCCGCAGAACGTGGACGACCGGGAGACGCTCGCCTCGATCGTCGAGGCCCTCGTCCACTCCGGGCGCCCAACCGTGTTCCCGGTCCATCCGAGGACGCGGAAGAATCTCGCGGCGTTCGGCCTCTGGGACCGCCTCCGGGCGAAGGTCATGGCAATCGAGCCCGTCGACTACCTCGACTTCCTCGCCCTCCTCATGTCCTCCGCGAAGGTCGTGACGGACAGCGGCGGGGTGCAGAAGGAGGCGTACTTCTTCGGCATCCCCTGCGTCACCCTCCGGGACGAGACGGAGTGGATCGAGACCCTCGAGGACGGCTGGAACGCCCTCGTCGGGACGGACACGGAGGACATCCTCGACGCGATCGAGCGCTTCAATCCCCAAGGGACGAAGTCGAAGTCGTTCGGGGACGGCCACGCGGCGGAGCGGATCGCGAGGATCCTGGACAAGTTCGTCTGAGCCCGCATCCTCAAGTCGGCGGGGGAGATGGCGGCCCCATGGAGCCCGTCGCGATCGCCGCCCTCGCAGTCATCGTCCTTGCCACCGCGGTCGCGTACGTCCGGAAGGGCCTCCTCTCCCTCGTGTACGCGGTCTCGATCCTCGCCATCTACGCGCTCCAGGTCGTCTCCGCCCCGCGGGGCATCGTGTCCGCGTCGCCCGTCAGCCTGGGACTCGGCGTGCTCGTCCTCCCGGGCGCCTCCCCGACGCCCTGGTCGTGGATCACGTTCGAGTTCGTGCACGCGTCCGAGACCCATGTCCTGTTGAACCTGCTCGGTCTGATCCTCATCTCGCCGACGTTCGAGGAGCGGACCGGGAGCCTGCGGTGGGCCCTCCTGTTCTTCGTCGGCGGGGCGTTCGGGGCGCTCGCCTTCGTCCTCGTCCACGCGGGGGAGGCGTTCCTCCTCGTCGGGGCGTCCGCGGGAATCTTCGCGGCCTTCGGGGCCTACGGTCGCCTGTTCCCGCGGGACCGGATCATGCTCTTCCTCCCCCTCCCCGGGATGCGACCCTTGCCCGTGGTCCAGGTCGTCGTCCTGTTCCTCGCCCTCGAGTTGATCCTCGGGTCCCTGTTCCCGGGTGGGACGGCCTGGGAGGGCCATGCGGCCGCCCTGATCTTCGGCTTCGCCGCGGCTCCCTCCGTGATGCGGCTCCCGTTGCCGGGACGCCGGACGTCCCGTCTGCGGTCCCTCGCGGGCTGGAAGGACCTCGCGACGACTCCCGAATTGCGTCAGATCCTCGAGGAGGCCGAGCGGGCCGACCTGGCCGAGACGCGCGCGGCGTGGACGGAGAAGTTCGTCGCCGCGGTCCGATGCCCGAAATGCGGCGGCCCGATCACGTTGCGATTCGGCCGGCTCGCGAGCGACTGCGGTTGGCGGCGATCGGCGTGAGCCGCTCGTCGTGTCGATGATGGCCTCAGTCCGCGCGGTCGCCCTTCTCCCGCTGCCCAGGGACCCACTTGTAGGGCAGCCGCTTCCGGGTCATCTCGTTCATCGTCTCCATCTCCTTCCGGATCTTCTCGAGTCCCTGGAGGATCTGCCGCAGCAGATCGTTGTTCTCCGCCATGAGTTCGCCAAGGTCCGCCATGCGGCACCCTACCCGTCGGCCTCCACGCGCCCCGCAGGATAAGCGTTGCGGGAACCCCAGGGCCACCCCAAACGCTTTCTCCGGGCCCCGTGTTTCAACGGTCGGATGGTTGCGCCCAGCGCCCTCGTCCTCCAGTGCGCCCATTGCGGGCAGGTCGTCCCGCACCGCGTCCTCCGCGGCAAAATCGGGGGGAAGGACGAACTCGTCTTCGAGGGGGTGGTCCGGTGCTCCAAATGCGACGCCGTGTCGAACGTCATCACGCGGGAGCCGAAGCCGATCACCGTGCCGTTGGTCGTGTCCTGGCTCGAGCGGTCCGAGCGGGCGAGCCTGGAGTTCTCACCCGACGAGGAGGTCGCGGTCGGAGAGGAGCTCGACCTCGGCGACACGCGGATCAAGGTCACCGCGATTGAGTCGGGCGGCCGCCGGGTCCCCTCCGCCCCCGCGAAGTCCATCCAGACCGTCTGGGCGAAGCGGATCGACCAGGTCCGGGTGAAATTTTCCGTGAACAAAGGGAACCGGACCGTGCCCCACGAGGTCCTCGCGGCCCCGGACGAGGAGTTCGAGGTCGGGGACATCGTGGACCTCGGCAAGGACCGCGCGGTCGTCCATCACATCCGGACCCGCCAGCGGACGGTGCGCGAGGGGCGGGTTGCCGCGGACGAGATCGTCCGGATGTATGGTCGGATCGTGCGCGAACGGACGTCGCGGTGATGTGCCCTGGGCTTCCACGACCTGGAGAAGGCTCAAGACGCCCGGCGAGCTAACAGCGAACATTCCGGGAAGACCCGCCCCGGAACCTTGGAACGACGATGGACGCTTCGGCAAAAGAGGCGATGGAGACGATGGTGCGGGCCTTCCGCGTCCTGAAGCAGGCAAAGAGACGGGGCGTCGACGTGAAACCGTACCGGCGACGGTTGAAAGAAGCCACCAAGCTGTTTCAAGCGGGAGATTACCGAACTATGATCGACCGGATGGAGCAAATCATCGCGGAGGTCACGGGGTTCTCGCCCCCGTGAGCAGGCGTAGCACCGAGGGCAAACCGTTATCGTGGGCCGCGGAATGGTCGCGGGGGATGATCACCCTGCTCGGCGTCGGGCATGTGTTCGACATCGGCCGGGCGATTCGCGCCGAGATCCTCGCCCGGCGGCCGGGGGTCGTCGCCTTGGAGCTCGACCTGGTCCGGTACCAGGCCCTCCTGGCCCACGCCCCGAGGACCCGCGGGCTGTCCCCCCTCGCCCTGCTCGCGCAGTTCCAGGTCCGGATCGCGCGGCAATACGGCGTCGAGGTGGGGGACGAGATGATCGCGGCGGCCCGGGCGGCGCAGGAGATCGGCGCCGAGGTGGCCCTGATCGACCAGGACTCCCGGGCGACCCTCCGGCGGGTGTGGCGCGAGATGTCCGTGCGCGAGAGGGTCCGCCTGCTCGTCTCCGCCCTCGGAGGCCTGTTCACGAGGAAGGAGCGGGTCGAAGCGGAGCTCCAACGCTTCTACCGCGATGAACCGGGATTCCTCCAGGAGTTTGGGCGGGAACTGCCGACCGCGAAACGGATCCTGATCGACGACCGGGACGCATCGATGGCCCGGCGCCTGCGGGACCTGGCCTCTTCGAAGGGGGACGTCGTCGCGGTCGTCGGCGAGGGCCACCTGGACGGCCTCGTCCGGCAGCTGGGCGGGGTGCCCGTGCAGGTGATCCATCTTAACGAGCTGCGGACCGCCCCGCCGGGCTCAAACGCGAGCGCGAACGTGTCCGTTCAGCTGTGACCCCGGGGCGGTCGCGGGAGCCACCGCGGCACCCGGGCCCGATAGGCCCGGTACGCCTCCCCGAAGCGGGCCTCCAACGTCCGCTCTTCGTGCAACATGGCCACGTGGACGGGGAGGGAAAGGACGACGACGATCGCGACGGCGGAGACGGACCCCAGGAAGGTGGACAGGCCGATCAGGGCGCCCGCATGGGACAGGGCGATCGGGTTCCGGGTCCAGGCGTACGGGCCGACGGTGATCAGGACCTGCGGGGGCCGCGCGGGATTCGGAGTGCCGCGGCCAACGCGGGCGAAGAGGGCGAAGCACCAGGCGAGTCCCGCGAGTCCGAGGAGGCACAGGCCGAGGCCCAGCCAAGGGAGCGGAAAAGGCCAGGGAGGAATCCCAAGGAGGCGATCGACTTGGAGGCCCGTCCAAGGGATGCCCGCATACAGCAGGAGGAAGAGGACCACCATCTGGGCCCAGGCCCCCGCACGAGACGGCACGAGCCCCGCACCCCCGCGGTCCTATTTCTGCAGTTGGGCCGGCTGCGCCGCACCGAGTCGCGGGCCCCCGGCGAACCCTTAAGCGCGCGACCCCGATGGGCGGTCGAATGGCGGCGCCGGACGCTGCGAGGGAGGCCACCTCGAACTTCCTCAAGGCGGAGTTCCAGCGCTACTACGAGCGCACAAGACCGGCCCTGCCCGACCGGTTCCGCAAGCGCGAGTTCGGGTTCATGTTCTGGACCGCGGGAATCGTGCAGCGGCATCTGGGATTCGCGCGCGAGGAGGACCTCCATTCGTTCCTGAAGAACCGGGTCCCCGCCCACGCGTACTACTCGAGCGCCTACTACGAGACGCCGGATGCGCCGACGATGGAGGAGAAAGGATGGCTCGGGGCCGACCTGATCTTCGACCTCGATGCGGACCACCTGCCGAACGCCGCGAAGCTGTCGTACCCGGAGATGCTCGAGGCCGTTCGGCTCAAGATCCTCCATCTGTACGACGACTTCCTCCGCGAGGACTTCGGATTCGAGGAAAAGGCGATGCGGATCGTCTTCAGCGGGGGCCGGGGGTACCACATCCACGTGTTCGACGAACGGGTCTGGTCCCTCGGGTCCCACGAGCGCCGCGAGATTGTCGATTGGATCACGGGAAAAGGGCTCGACGTCGGCGCCGTCTTCCGGGAGTCCGCGTTCGACAAGAAGGAGTTCCAGGGCCACACGCGAATCAAGAGGCGGGTCATCGCGCCCGCGCAAGATGAGCCCGGTTGGCGGGGCAAGATCATGCGCGGCATCCAAGGCCTGACCACGACCCTCGAATCCCTGACCCCCGAAGAGGCGATCAAGTTCCTGACCTCCTTCGAGGGCGTCCGCGAGGGGGAGGCCGCGGACCTGTACGAGAACCTGTTCAAGGCCCGGGCCACGCGGCCCCGGGTCATCCGCGGGGTGGACCGCCTGCGGGAGGGCCAGATCGAAGCCCTGTCCGACCCGAGCCGCGACCTGCTGATCCGGATCGTCAAGGACTTGCAGCCGGTCCGGCTGGCGGAACACGGCGGCGTCTCCCTCGATGGCATCATCCAGCGGGGCGAGACGGACGAGCCGGTCACCTCGGACATCAAACGCCTGATCCGAATGCCGTCGTCCCTGCACGGCAAGACGGGCCTGCGGGTCTTGCCCTTGACGCGCGACGCGCTCGAGACGTTCCGTCCCCTCCGGGACGCCGTGCCGGAAACGTGGAACGACGAACGCGTCCGAATGAAGGTGAAGGGCAAGGTGGACATGGAGATGCGGGGCGACGAGGTCCATTTAGAGCCTGGGGTCCAAGACGTGCCCGAGTACGTCGCGGTCTTCCTTGCGGCCCGAGGGCTCGGCAACGTGGCACCCGCAGACACGTGAGGTGGCTAACCGTCGCGACGACTTGCGAACTGACTGCGGATTGACCTTGTGGCCGCGTTTCGTTTTTAATCAACCCTGATAATGGAAGGTGGAAGCTTTACGGGGCGCCTCCCCCTAAGTTTGTCCCGTCCATCGCACTGGCAAGCCAGGGGCCTAGCCTCCGATGTTGGGTTACGCCGAGCGTCTTCAGGGAGCGGACCGTCTCCCGCGGATCCGCCGGATCCGGAACGCCGTGTACGCGGGCATCCTCGCCCTCACCATGGTCCTCATCGCCGCCCGCCTGTCCAGCGACGGGGCGAGCCTCAAGCCGTTCTTCCTCCCGATGAACGACGTCATCGAGGTCGGCCTCATGATGGGGCTCGTCACCGCGTTCGTCGGGCTGTACCTCCGGCTCCTCGAGATCCGGCACGTGCCGAGGGACGGACAGAGGTACCTCATGGCGAAGTCCTCGATGGCCCGTGCCTTTCGGACGGCCGGCTTCGCGATCGGACTCGCCGTCGTCCTCCTCCTCGCGATCACGCCCTCCCTCATGCAGACGATCTTCTCCGCCCCTCCCCAGGTGATCTCCCTCTCCCCGCAAGGCAATGAGACCGTGACCTTCGACAGCCCGGACCCCCTTGGCGTGTCCTTCGTGACCCATGCGGTGATCATCGTGACGAGGGGGGACGCCGACGTGAGCGTGCGCCGAAACGACGCACGCGTCAAAGCTCTGAACATCTCCGCCCCAGAGAGCGTGACTCTCGACATCGAGCCGACGATGTGGGCCGGATACGCGACGTGGTCCCTCGTCTTCCACAATCCCTCCGCCAACAGCAGCAGCGTCCAGTTCAGCCTCGAGAAGGGCGTCGTCCCGACCTTCTTCTCGACCGTGCCTTTCCTCCTGTTCCTGTACGGGGCCGCGCAGGTGCCGTGGTGGGTCGTCCTCCGACCGATCCGGGAACGGACGAAGGGAAGCAGCCTCATCGGGGCCGCCGGCGTCCTGGAAGACGGGGAACGTGTCTTCGATGGCGCGACCGTGATTCGAGGCGCGAATCCGGGCCGCGATCCCGTGGGTTCCACAATCCAGGCGGCCCCCCCGCCGCCCCACCTGCCCGCGGTCCCGACGCGGCCGGTCGCCCCAGCGGTCGTCCCTTCTCCCACGCGGTCGAGCGTTCCAAGAACCGCCGCGCCGCCCCCGCAGCCGGTCGTCCCCGCGCCCGCCCCGCGTCCGCCTCCTCGAAAGGCGGAGACGCCGCAAGGCCTCGTTCTACGGGCGAGTCGCCTGGTCGAGACCGGGGCCTACGAGGAGGCTCTCGCCCTCTACGACGAGGCGCTCCGCCTGGACCCGAACCATCTGGCCTCCCTCGAGGGCCGGGCCGGCTGCCTCGCCCGCCTGGAACGGAGGCGGGAGGCCCTCGATGTGTACCAGCGGATCCTCGCACGGGACCCTACCCATCTCCCGGCGTGGCGCGCGATCGCCCGGATCTACGCGGACGAACGCCGTTGGAGGGAATGCCTGGAGACCCTGGACCAGGTGCTGCGCCTGCGGCCCACGGAGGCCGCGGCCCTCGACCTGAAGGGCGACGCCCTGACGAACCTCGGACGGCGCCCCGAGGCCCTCGCCGCCTACGAGGCCGCGGCCGCGGTGAATCCCGCGGACGAAAGCCTGCGTCAAAAGATCGAGGAGGTCCGCGTCGATGTCCCGGGCCTCCTGAGCCGCGCCCTGATCGCGAGCGCGAGCGGCAACTACCCGCAGGCCCTCGGCCTCTTCGACGCGATCCTCGAGGTCGACGAGGGCAACGTGAACGCCCTGATCGGAAAGGCGGTCGCCTACCGCCGCAGCGGGAAGCCGCAGGAGGCGCTAAACTGCCTCGACCTCGTCCTGGGAATCCAGCCGAACAACGCCTCGGCCCTCCTGAACCGCGGGAACATCCTCCTCGCCCAGGGGGACCTCGACGCCGCTCTGGAGGCCTTCGACCGCCTCACCGAGCAATACCCGGGCGACGAGTCCGCGTGGGCGGCGAAAGGGGATGTCCTCGTCAAGTTGGGCCGGGACGAGGACGCCCTTCGGGCGTTCTCGGAAGCCTTGAAGCTCAGCCCCGGGGACGAGGACCTCCAGCGGCAGGTCCAGGAACTGGAGGCCGCGAAGACGATGCCCTCCGGCTTCTTCGACGAACTGGTCGCGATGAAGGGGATCGGCAAGGCGCGGGCGAAGGCCCTGATCGACGCGGGCTTCCGTACCGCGGACGACATCGCGAAGGCGAGCCTGAAGGACCTCATGGCCGTCCGCGGGATCACGCGGACGATCGCGGACCAACTCCGCCAGCATTTCCAGGCCGGCGCCTCGGAGGCCGAGCAAGTTCTTAAGTAGCGACGACCCTTGACACGCGGTTTCCATGAAGGCGTTTCGGATCAGCGGCCGCTTCCGCATGGCCCGTGATTGGACGCCGTTCTCGAAGGAGGTGGCGGCGAAGGACGAGGCCGCCGCCCGGGAGAAGGTGATGTCCCTCCTCGGCAGCCACCATGGCGTCGGGCGCAAGTACATCACGATCGCCAAGGTGGAGGCGGTCCCCGCGGACCAGATCACCAACTACGTGGTGCGGTACGAGGTCGAGGCGAAGGGATGAGCGCCCCGGAGTCGGAACTGCGCCGCGGGATCGCGGTCCTCGACCAGTTCCGGGAACAGATCGAGGCCCTCGCCCAGCAGCAGGAGATCATCCGGATCTCCCTCGAGGAGCACCTGAGGGCCCGGGAGACCCTCACCCGGTACCGTGAGGCGGGCCGCGAGGCGGAGGTCCTCGTCCCGATCGGCGCGAATTCCTTCCTCGTCGCGGAGTCGAAGGACGTCGACCGGGCCTTCGTCTCGATCGGGTCCGACCTCCTCGTCTACGACGAGATCCCGAAGCAGATCGAACGGCTCGAGGCCCGAATCAAGTCGATCACGGACGCCGCGAACGCGATCGGGGGGCGCCTCGCGGACATGCAACGGAGGGCGGAGGCCCAGGGCGCGGCGGTCCAGGACCTCTACGACCGGATCCAGACGAAGGGGCCATCGAAGGATGGCCCGGCCCGGCGGAGCTAGATGTTCAAGAAGTTCCGGGAACGGCTCTCGGACTGGGAGGAGAAGGCGAACGCCGCGACCCCGGCCTCGATCGGCGATTCCGGCCGCAAGATCAAGGCGGACAAGCTCGAGGAGATCCTGTACGATCTCGAGATTGCCCTGCTGGAATCGGACGTCGCGTTCCCGGTCGCGAAGGAGATCGTGGACCGGATGGCGGACGACTTGACGGGCCGCCGCGTCGCGCGGGACGTAGGCCTGGAGAAGGGCGTCGAGGCCGTGCTTCGGCAGGCGATGATGCAGGCCCTGTCCGTCACCCCGATCGATTTCTTCCGCCTCGTCGAGAAAGGGCCGCGGCCCTTCGTCGTCATGTTCGTCGGCGTGAACGGCACCGGGAAGACGACGACGATCGCGAAGCTCGCCTACCATCTGCAGAAGAGGGGCCGGACGTGCGTCGTCGCCGCGGCGGACACCTTCCGGGCGGGCGCGATCGAGCAGCTCGAGAAGCACGCCGAGGCCGTGGGCTTCAAGCTGATCAAGCATGCGGCGGGGGCGGATCCCGCAGCCGTCGCCTTCGACGCCGTCGAGCACGCCCGGGCGCGCGGCCGGGATGTCGTCCTGATCGACACGGCCGGCCGGATGCACTCGAACCAGAATTTGATGGACCAGATGAAGAAGATCAAGCGGGTCGCGAAGCCCAACCTGGTCCTGTACATCGGGGACGCGCTCGCGGGGAACGATGCGATCGAGCAGGCGAAGCAGTTCAACGACGCCGTCGGGATCGACGGGATCGTCCTGACGAAGATCGATGCGGACGCGAAAGGCGGTGCGGCCCTGTCCATGGCCAAGACGATCGGCAAGCCGGTCGTGTTCGTGAACCTCGGCCAGAGCTACGAAGACATCCGCCCCTTCGACGCGAAGTGGATGGTGGACCGGCTCCTCGCGGAGGCGTGACGTGAGCTTCCGGGAACTCCTGGAGAAGGGGCAGATCGCGGAGTTCCCTGCCATGCAGCTCGCGCTCGGGGCGATCAAGCGCGGGGTGGACAAGATCCGGGTCGGGTCCATCGGGACCGCCGGTTCGAAGGAGGAGTTCCCCCTCCTCGAGATCTTGGGCTCGCCTACGGCCTTCCGTCTCAAGGTCCTCGAGGATTCGCCGGAATACCTGGACTGGCTGAACTCTGCCCTGATGTGCGCGGGGTACGTCGAGCCCATCGGGCTCACGGCGACCGCCCGACGCCTCGCCGAGTACGAGGACCTCATCCTCGGGGTCGACACGAACATCCTGTACAACGCGATCCTCGGCGAGCACCTCCTCGACGAGTTCTCCCGCATCCACGTCCGGCCGTACCGGGAGAGCATCAACTGGATCCTCCTCGTCATCCCGGGCGTCGTGATGAAGGAGCTCGAGAACGCGGCGAACATGAAGAAGGGGAGCCGGTTGTCCCACGCGGGCCGCCGCGGGTACCGCGCCCTCCAAGAGATCACGACCCTCAAGCGGACGGAGGGGTACCAGGGGCTCAGCGTCCTCGTCGTGGGACCGACGAACCCGGAGCAGCTCCACCTCTCGCCGGACGGATTGACGATCGTCAACGCGGACTCGATGATCCGCGACCAGTTCAAGGCGTTCCTCCGGGGGATCGACTTCCGCAAAGGCGTGTTCTTCCTCACGATGGACAAGACGAACGCGTCCCTCGCCGCGGCGGAAGGCCTGACCTCCGTCCGGGTCCAGTACCCGAGGCGGCTTCGCAAGGGGGACGAGCTCACGATGCCGAGGGAGGAGTCCGTCCTGCTCGCGCGCGTCGTGTACGAGCTCGCGGTTGAGTTCGGGACGGTCCGGGTGGCGTGGGAGGACCACGGCCCCCACCATCTCGACCTCGAAGGGGCCTGGACCTGGAAATCGATGGAGCACTGGGAGGCCTGGCAGCTCCTCGCCTCGGACGTCGATCCCGGGTTCCACAAGGCGCTCGCCCGCTACGTCGACGGGAGCTTCGACGCCCGCCGCTTCGTGCGGGAATGGCAGAAGCTCGCGGAGATCCTGTCGGAATAATCAACGGGTCCCGGGCACCCAGCCGAAACGTTTGCGGCCCAGCCACACGAAGTTGCCCAGCGCGTCCCTCAGGCTCCGAATCTTCTTGTCCCCCACCCGGACCCGGTAGTCGATGGGGATCTCGAGGAACCGGAACCCCTTCGCGATCGCCTCGATCTTGAGCTCCTCGGAGAAGCCCATGCCGTCGTGGATCAGCCGCAGGCCGGGGAGGATGTCGCGTCGGAAGGCCCACATGCCGGACTGGGAGTCCTGCAGCGGGGTCCGGTAGAGGATGCGGAACGTCACGTTGAGCATCTGGTTCCCGATCCGGTGCATCCCCGACATCGCCTCCGGGCGGAGGCCGGAAATCCGATCGCCGGAGACGAAATCCGCACGCCCGGATTCGAGGGCCGCGATGAAGTCCGACAGCCGATCCGCCGGATACGTCAGGTCCGCGTCGAGCGTCGCGATGAACCGGCCGCGGGCGTGCGAGAAGCCCGTCTTGTACGCCCGTCCATACCCGGGTCGCGGTTCGTCGACGACCCGGGCCCCCCCGGCCCGCGCGATCTCCCGCGTGCGGTCCCGCGAATCCGTGTCCACGACCAGGATCTCGAGGAGGCGGTCCCCGAGGGCCGCCCGCACCTCCTCGAGGACGACGCCGATCGAGGCCTCCTCGTTCCTCGTCGGGATGACGACGGAGACCTCGGCCATCCTCGCGCGGCATCGAGCGATTCTGGATAAGCGTTCCCGTCACCGCGGCAGGGGCTTCCCGAACAGCTTGTACCCGACGTATCCCAGGAGGGCGGAGCTCAGCCGCAGGAGGGACCAGAAGTTCGTCCGTTGCCGGAGCATCTGGCCCGGGCGGTACCGATCCCAGAGGACGCCGTGCTTCAGGGTGAGCTGTTTCCGGCCGGCCCCGTTCCAGAAGGCCTGCCGCAGGAAATCGTAGACGGACCCGCGGGTCCGGTGGTACACGATCGCATCAGCCCGGAAGGCGATCGCGTGGCCCGCCTGGACAGCCCGGATGTTCAGGTCGATATCCTCCGCGGTGACGAACCATTCGTC
>DASQXV010000124.1:0-7223 GCA_035639595.1 Thermoplasmata archaeon
GAGCCCTTCCTCCTTCAATTTCAAGAACGCCTTCCACGATTCGCCTCGAAGGTTCGACTCAGGCCAGTGGATCAGATACAAATCGACGTAGTCCAGGCCCAGCTCCTTCCGACTCCGCTCGAACGCACGGAGCGCGCGCTCGTAGCCGTGGTCGTCGTTCCACAACTTCGTCGTGACGAAGATCTCCTCCCGCGGGATGCCGCTCTCCCGAACCGCCGCCCCGACGTCCCGCTCGTTTCCGTAGAGCTTCGCGGTGTCGAACAGGCGATACCCGATCTTCAAGGCGTGGTCGACGGCCCTCCGGGTTTCTTTCCCGGAGGCCGCTTGCCACACCCCAAGTCCGAGGACGGGCATCGTGTTTCCGTCGTTCAAGGAGACGCGGGATTGAAGGGTCAAGGCCACGGCCCTCCGGACGACGGGGGCGCTACTTGAATCTGCGGCGCGACGGCCCCGCGGGAGGGAGGTGTTTTGAGGTCCGCGTGAGTTCCACCCGTCCGTGGCCTCTCCGTACGGCAGCCAGAGCATGGTGACGCGCCTCCGCACGGTCGTCGTCCGTCGCCCTGATGCCTCCTTTGAGACCGCGGACCCGCGGCGCTGGGGATATTCCGCGAAACCCGACCTCGACGCCGCGGAGGCGGAGCACGATGCTCTCGTCTCGATGCTCCGGGAGTCCGGAGTGGAGGTCCGGTATCACGACGCTGCCCTTCCGGGCCTCGCCGACTCCATCTTCGTCCACGATCCGGTGATCGTCACGGACCGGGGGACGGTCGTCCTGCGGATGGGGAAGGAATTGCGACGCGGTGAGGAGGGCGCCCTTGGCGCAGCCCTCGAGAACATGGGCATCCCGATCCTCGGCACGATGCAGCCTCCTGCGACCGCGGAGGGTGGCGACCTGCTCTGGATCCGCCCGGATTGGCTCGCGGTCGGCCAAGGGTTCCGGACGAACTCCGAGGGCCTGCGGCAGCTCCGGTCGATCCTCGAGCCGCTCGGGGTCCAGACCGAACCCGTGGACCTTCCGTACTTCCGCGGCCCCGAGAGCTGCCTCCACCTGATGTCCCTGATCAGCCTCCTGGACGAGGACCTCGCCATCGTCTATCCGAAGCTCCTGCCGGTCCCGCTGTGGCGCCACCTGAAGGAGGAAGGGTTCGAGTTCGTCGAGGTCCCCGAGGACGAGTTCGATCGTATGGCGCCAAACGTCCTCGCCATTGCGCCTCGGTATTGCATCATGCTCGAGGGAAATCCGGTCACCCAGAAGCGGCTTCAAGAGGCGGGATGTCGAGTGCGTACCTACCGCGGGACCGAGATTTCGTTGAAAGCAGAAGGCGGGGCGACCTGCCTGACGCGGCCCGTCCTACGTCGGACCTGACCCGCAATCCGGAGCGCCAACGAGCAAATACCTCGGCCGCCTGCGGGGGAACCAGGGTTGCGATCATGGACATCAAAGGTTCCGTCGCCCTCGTGACCGGCGCCTCCCGCGGCATCGGCCGCGCGACTGCAGAACTCTTGGCCCGGGAAGGCGGCAGGGTGGTCGTGAATGCGAGATCCGAGACCGACGCGCTGCGCGACATCGCGAAGGGACTCGGTTCGGGGAAGGCGCTCGTCGCCGCGGGGGATGTGGGGGACTTCAATGCCTGCCGCAAGATCGTCGACGCCGCGACGGACCGTTTCGGCCCCGTCGACATCCTCGTCAACAACGCGGGGATCTTCGGGCTCGTCCGCATGGAGAAGATGCGTCCCGAGGACTGGGAGATGATGTTCCGCGTTCACGTGTTCGGCGCCTTCAACCTGATCCACCTCGTCCTCCCCGGAATGTTGGAGCGGAAGCGGGGCGTGATCGTGAACATCTCCTCCATCGCCGCGGCGCGCCCTCCGGGACCCGGCCGCGTCCATTACGGGTCCGCGAAGGCCGCGCTTGTCGGCCTCACCCGCGCCCTGGGGCAGGAGATTGCCCCACAGGGCGTCCGCGTCGTGGGCATCGCGCCCGGCCTGACGGACACGGAAATGGTCCGGAAGGGGATCCCGAATCTGGCGGCACGGGCGGGACAGGTGCCGGTCGGCCGGATCGGAAAGGCGGAGGAGATCGCGCACGCCGTGCGCTTCGCGATCGAGAACGACTTCCTCACGGCGGAGACCCTCTTCGTCACGGGCGGCGAATGACCAGGCCCTTCACCCGGCGGGCGGAGCCATGCCGAGCAGCTGCATCTCGTACGCGAGGGTCTCCCGCAGGCCCACCTCAAGGGGCCGCGGATCGTACCCGAGGGCCTGCCGCGCCTTCGCGTTGCTCCCCTGATATGTCACCCCCGCGAGGTCCAGCAACCGCTCCGACCTCGCCAGGAAAGCGAGCGCCTTCAGAATCGCTGGAGAGATACGAATCCGCGGGGCCGGGATGCCCGTGATCCGTTCCGCGATCTCGAACGCCTCGACGAGGCTGTGGGGCGGCCCCGCGACGATGTACGACTCCCCCGCGCCACCCTTCTCCATGGCGAGGAGGTGCGCCCGGGCGACGTCGTCGACGTGGGCCCAGCAGTAGGCCGTCCTGCGGGGGATCGCGTGGAGGCGCCGCCGAAGGTATCGCACGAGCGTCGGCCGGATCTCGCTCGTGTCCCCCGGCCCGTACGTGACCCCGGGCAGGACGATCACGAGGGGCAGTCCCTCCCGGATCATCGGCTCCGCGACCTCGTAGTGCGCGACCCACTTCGTCCGATCGTACTCCGTAAGCCAAGGGCCCGGGTGCCGGTACGCCTCGTCGACGAGTTGGCCCTGGGTGTCGCCGAAGACGGCGAGCGTGCTCGTGTACACGCCCTTGGGGATCCGGAGTTCCTTCATGACGCTCAGGACATTCCGAGTGCCCTGGACATTGATCCGCTCTCCGTTCGCGCGATCCCTCGTCCCGACCTTGTACCATCCGGCGACGTGGAAGACGCCATCGACGCCGGTCATGGGAGCCCAGAGGGATTCTTCGACGGTCACGTCGCCGGGGCGGACCTCGACCCCGAGGGCCCGGAGGTCCCGCGCCTTCCTCGGGTCGCGGACGACCGCGGTCACCCGATGTCCCGCGGACACGAGCTGGCGGGCGACCCGACCGCCGATGAAACCGGTCGCCCCCGTCACAAGATACCGCAGGCTTCTCCCTCGCGCCGGTCCAAGACAATGCGGCTAATTAGAGAATCCGGCCCGATTTCGAGATCCCCGACCCCTGGAGCAGGCAACCTTGTTTAAGGTTGATGCGACATCGATCGTCCTCTCGTACGCGGTGAAGCTTCATAGGCGAGGAGCTTCTTCGGCGGCCCCGGGCATCTCGATGGGCGACACGCTCACGCACAAGTTGATCAAGTCCCATCTCGCGGAGGGACGGATGCAGCCGCACGAGGAGATCGCCCTCCGGATGGACCAGGCCCTCCTGCAGGACGCGACGGGAACCCTCGCCTGGCTCGAATTCGAGCAGATGGGCCGCGACTCCGTCGCGATCCGCCAGGCCACGCAGTACGTGGACCACAACATCCTCCAGACCGGCTTCGAGAATGCGGACGACCATCGGTTCCTGAGGAGCGCCTGCCAACGCTACGGCGCGATCTTCTCCGGCCCCGGAAATGGCATCAGCCACTGGGCGCACATGGAGGCCTTCGACATCCCCGGGGAGACGATGCTCGGCTGCGACTCC
This sequence comes from Thermoplasmata archaeon, assembly GCA_035639595.1. Taxonomy (GTDB): domain Archaea; phylum Thermoplasmatota; class Thermoplasmata; order RBG-16-68-12; family RBG-16-68-12; genus RBG-16-68-12. The sequence continues at coordinate 3,662 of DASQXV010000124.1, forward strand.
CACACGCCCCACGCCGGAGCGTGCGGCATGCTCGCGATCGGGGCGGGCGGCTTCGAGGTCGCGAGCGCGATGGCGGGAGAGCCGTACCGCGTCACGATGCCCGAGGTCGTCAACGTCCGCCTGACCGGCGCTTTCAAGCCATGGGTCAGTGCGAAGGACGTGATCCTCGAGCTCCTGAACCGATTCGACGTGAAGTGGGGCCGGGACAAGGTCCTCGAGTACACGGGCCCCGGACTGAAGGAGCTCAGCGTGCCTTCGCGGGGGACGATCGCGAACATGGGGACCGAGCTGGGCGCGACAGCATCCGTGTTTCCGTCCGATGGGATGACGAAGCAATTCCTCACCGCGCAAGGGAGAACCCAGGACTTCCGTCCGCTTGGTGCGGACTCGGACGCCGAGTACGACGACACAGTTGACGTTGACCTGGGGGCGCTCGAGCCGCTCATCGCCTGCCCGTCGAGCCCGGACAACGTCAAGCCGGTCTCCGAGGTCGCCGGAACGGAGGTCGCCCAGGTCGCCGTCGGGAGCAGCGTGAACTCGTCCTTCCGCGACCTCAGCCTCGTGGCCCACGCCCTCGAGGGCAAGCGTGTGGCCCCGGGGATCTCCGTCGCGGTGTCCCCAGGTTCGCGGCAGACCCTCCTCCTCATGCTGCAGACGGGCCTCATGACGAAGCTCATCCAGGCCGGCGTGCGGGAGCTCGAGGTGGCCTGCGGCCCCTGCATCGGGATGGGCTTTTCGCCCCCGAGCCGCGGTCCCTCCGTCCGCACGTTCAACCGGAACTTCGAGGGCCGCAGCGGGACCGCAGAGGACCTCGTGTACCTGTGCAGCCCGGAGACCGCCGCGGCGACGGCCTTGCGGGGCGAGATCACGGACCCGCGGGAGCTCGGGACCTTCCCTGCGCTCAAGGAGCCGACGAAGTACCCGGTCGACCGGTCGGGATACGAAGGGCCGCCGAAATCCCGGGGCTCCGTCGAACTCATTCGCGGCCCCAACATCCAGCCGCTCCCCGTCGCGAGCCCGCCGAAGGACGCCCTCGAGGGCGAGGTCCTCCTCCGCCTCGGGGACAACATCTCCACGGACCACATCATGCCCGCGGGGGCGAAGATCCTCCCGTTGCGGTCGAACATCCCCGCGATGGCGGAGCACGCCTTCGAGTACGTCGATCCGACGTTCCCGGAGCGGGCGAGGAAGGCGGGGGGCGGGGTGATCGTCGCGGGGGACAACTACGGACAGGGCTCCTCGCGGGAACACGCCGCGGTCGTCCCCATGTTCCTCGGGGTGCGCATGGTCCTCGTGCGAAGTTTCGCCCGGATCCACCAGGACAACCTCGTGAACTCGGGCATCCCGCCGACCGTGTTCGCGGATCCGAAGGCCTACGATGGAATCCAACAGGGGGACCGCCTTCGCGTCACCGGCATCCTGTCCGCGATCCGCGGCTCGGGCGACGCGGCCGTGGAAGACCTGACGAAGGGGACGCGGTTCGCGGTCCGCGTGAACCTGCGGCCCTACCAACGGGAGGTCCTCCTGGCGGGCGGCGGAATCCGGTACGCGCAATCCCGCAGGAAGGCGTGAGGCCTCGCGGGGTTTAAGACGAGGCGCCGTTATCTCCGCCGGAGGCGCCGACCGTGGCGATGATCGTCAGGAAGGGGACGGTCCCGCCGACCCCACACACGGAGTTCTACGCGATCCCGAAGGTCCTCGCGCGGGAGGAGATCCACGGTTCCTACGGCTTCAGCGGCGCCTGGACCCGGAAGGTCCACGTGCGCTTCTATCCGACGGAACAGGTCAAGCCGCCGCGGAAGGGGGACTTCGACCTCGCCCCCGCGTCCCCGCCCGAGGCGGACATCCTCCAACCGTACCACATCTTCACGGGCCGCATGCCCTTCGGCGGGGACACGATCCGCTCCCGCAAGCCGATCGTCTACGGGACCCGTACGGTCCTCTCCATCTCGAAGCCGACGGAATCGATGCCCAAAGACACCTTCTTCCGGAACGGGGAGCGGCACGAGATCTACTTCGTCCAGGAGGGGGAGGGCGTCGTCCGCTCCGAGTACGGCGACGTGAAGTTCCGCAAGAACGTCTACGTCGTCATCCCGAAGGGGGCGACCTACCGGGTGGAGCTGACCTCCCCGAAGGCCTGGTTCCTCCTCGTTGAGTCGATGTATCCGATCCAGTTCGCGCCCCACTACTTCAACAAGGAGGGGCAGGCGACACTTATGTCGCCCGTCGTCGAGACGGAAATCGAGACGCCGGACCTGCCCCCGTTCCGGGACGAGCGCGGCGAGTTCCCCGTCGACGTGAAGCATGGCGGCGGCAAGGTCACCCGGATCACCCTGGGCCACCATCCCTTCGACCTCGTCGGATGGGAGGGCGCCCTCTATCCCTTCGCCTTCGACGTGAAGAGCCACCATGGGATCGCCCGCGAGATCCACACGGCGCCGCCGATGCACCAGACGTTCCAGAGCGGGAACGTGCCACACAGCGGCTTCTCCCTCTGTTCCTTCGTCCCCGTCATGGCGGGATGGCATCCCCTCGAGGTGCCCGCTCCGTACGCCCACTTCAACGTCGACTCCGACGAGCTCATGTTCTTCTGCAACCCCTTCTACGGGGCCCGGGAGGGCGTCGTGGAGGAGGGCTCCTTCACCTTCCATCCGGGGTCCACGCCGCACAGCCCGCAGGGCAATGCGGCCGCGAGGTCCCTCGCGGGTCGGGGCAAGGTGCAGGGGCGCCTGGCCGTCATGCTCGACACGTACTTCGAGAGCATGCGCATCACGACCCACGGCTACGCGTACCGCGATCCCGAATACGTGCTGAGCTGGTCGGAGATGACGCCCCACGCGGAGGCGAAAGGGGAAGGCTGGGAGTCCCCTTCCGCCTGAGGAGAGGAGACCGTGCAGACCGCGACCGATGCCCTTCGTCCTGTGTCCAAGACGTTCCCGCGAGGGTCGCTGAAACGCATCCTCGAGGAGGCGAAGCCGTTCTCAGCTAAGGGCCACTACCTCTATCCAGACGATTCGAACGGAAATCACACGATAGGATTCTTTGCCATCGAGCCCGTGGCCCGCTCGAAGGCGTTCATCGATGCAATCGCCGACGACATCGAGACGTGGGCGAACACGCAATCCGTCCACGCGGACCTCGTCTTCTCCCCCGCCCAGCCCGCGGTGCGACCCCTCGCGGCCGCCGTCGCAGCCCGTCTGGGAATCCCGGCCGCATTCTGGGAGTACCTCCCAAGCGGTCGCTACGGTGAGCGCCTTGTCGAAGGGTCCCTCCCGCGAGGATCGAAGGCCTTGGCTTTGAACGGCGTCAGCTTGCAAGGCCGCTGCGTCGGCCTCCGACTGCCCCAGTTCGTGGAGGGCCTCGGAGGGACGGTCGTCGCCGCGGCGGTCTTCGCGAAAGGCGAGGCGGACCTCGTCCGGAGGACTGAGGAACGCCTGGGTGACCGATTCTACAGCACGATCCAGGTCCGGGTCCCCATCTACCCGCCCGCGGAGTGCCCGCTGTGCGCGGCCGGCGAAGGGCCGCCCCGGTCGTGGCGCGAATTCGCGGAGGCGCCGCGATG
>DASQXV010000125.1:0-12549 GCA_035639595.1 Thermoplasmata archaeon
GCCGCCCTCCCGGCCGCGTACTCGAGGCGCACGATCCCATCTTGGATGCGGGACGTCCGCAGGATCTTGATCAGGGAGACGTCGCTCGTCCGCGAGACGTGGGTGCCCCCGCACGCCTCGACGTCCCACTTCGGGATTTCCACGACCCGGAGCTCGCCCCCGGGGACCGAGCCGCCCTGGTACAAGCGGAAGCCGAACTTCTTCTCCGCGAGGTCGCGCGGCATGACCTTCGCCCGGACGACCCGGTGGTCCAGGACCTCGCCGTTCGCGAGCTCCTCGATCTTCGCGACCTCGGCGTCCGTCAGGGCGTCGTAGTGGGTGATGTCCAGCCGCGCGAGGTCCGCCGCCTTGTGGGCGCCCGCCTGCCACACGTGGTTCCCGAGGGCCTTCCGGGCCGCGCCGAGGACGATGTGCGTCGCGGTGTGGTTCCGCATCAAGGCTTCGCGCCGCTCGGAGTCGATGACGCAGGCGACCCGCGTCCCGATGAGGGGCTTCGCGTCGCCGCGGACGAAGTGGAGCACGGCCCGCCCGACCCTCTGGACGTCGTACACTTCGCGGTCCCCGATCGTCCCGTGGTCCGCTTCCTGGCCACCCCCTTCGGGATAGAAGTAGGTCTGGTCCAGGAGGACGGCGTCCCCTTCGACCGCGAGGACCTTCGCCCGGAAGGAACGTTTCCGCCTGTCCTCGTAGACGCGGAGCTTCGTCGGAGGGAGCTCCTTCGACAGCTCCACCTTCTTCGCAGGTTCGGCGGCGGCGGGACGGTCGTGCCGGCGGGCGACCTGAGAATAGAAATCGTCCGGGATCGCGATCGGCAGGTCCGTGAACTCCTGCACGACGTCGGGGTTGAGGCCATGGCTATCGTATAGCTCGATCAGGGTCTCGACGTCGAAGCTTTTCCCATCGGCCTTCCGTTCCTCCGCGATCTTGGCCACCGTCGCGCGGCCCTTCTCCAAGGTCTCTTTGTACCGCGTCTCCTCGACCTTGAGCAGCTTCAGGATGTCCCCCTTGTTGAAGAAGAACTCCGGATAGTCCTCCCGCATCTGGTCGATCATGAAGCTGACCGTGTCCGCCAGGCTGTACGTGATGTTCAGGTCCTTCAGGGCCCGCAGGCCCCTCCGCACGAGGAGGCGGGCGAAGTATCCCTCCCGCGCGTTCGAGGGCACAACGCCGTCCCCGAGGAGGAAGATCAAGGCGCGGGCGTGGTCGCACACCGTGTACAGGGCCTCGAGGGGCGACACCTGCGCGACGAGCTCTTCGACGGAGATCCCGACGCGCTCCGCGGTCTTGCGCCGGATCTCGCGGATGTCCGCGAGGCTCTCGACCTTCAGGAGGCCCGCGACCTTCGAGGACTCCCGCAGGACCCGCTCGTCCACCTTCTTCGCGCCCGTCGCCCGCTTGAGGTACGCGAGGGCCTCGCCGAAGACCGCCTCGTAGGCGGACGTCGTGCCCTGGGACAGCCACGTGAGCCGCTCGAGGCCGTACCCCGTGTCCACGACGGTCGTGGGCATGGGCACTCGATGGCCGTTGACGTCCCGGTTCTGCATGAACACCAGGGTCGCGGCCTCCGCGCCGCCGAAGACGACCTCGAGGCACGGCCCGCTGTTGCCGCCCCCCTCCCACCACGATTCCTTGTACCGCACGACCGTCGGGTCGAGGCCCAGCCGTTCCGTCAGGAAGAGGTGGCACAGCTCGACCGTCCGGTCCTTCCAGTAGATCGGATGGTCGGGGAAGTTGAACGCGTGGTGGGCCATCATCTCGAACAGGGTGAAGTGCTGGCCCGTCTTCCCGACGTTGTCGACATCGACGAAGCGCACGCACGGCTGGCTGATCCCGAGCGGATTGGCGGGCGGGCTCGCCTCCCCGCTGATCACCCACGGTTGGAACGGATACACGCTCGCCTGGACGAAGAAGACGTCGTCCCGCCAACGGGCGACGATCGGATAGCGCTTCACCCGCGGATGTCCGTTCGCCTCAAGGAAGGAGAGGAAGTCTTCCCGCATCGCCCGATAGGTGAGTTTCTTCTTGAACGGAGGATTGCCGATGAAGTCGTATTCCTGACACGGCGTCTCGCCGCACGTTTCGTGGATCCCGAGGGACCAAAACGCGTGCCCGCCGTTCTTGCACGTTTGTCGGGTAAAACCCTGCTTGCGGAACAGCTCGACTTCGTATTCGTTCTCTGGCATTTGCGGCCGGATGAACGCGCACGGTATAAAGATGTATCAGGGCCAGGAGGGAGTCGGCCTCCATAGGGCTGCGACCGGATCGCGGCGCGCGTTTTGAAGACGTCTACAAAATCGCGGACTAGTCTACACGGACGTCCAAATGGCCGTAGGCGACGCCGCGGGTCCCGAGGAAGTCGCGGAGCTCCCGGGCGCGGGATGGCGTGAGCAGGAAGACGGACTGGCCGAGCCACACGACCCCTTCCTTCTCCACGAATCCGGGATAGCTATACTCTTTCACTCCGCCGCGTACCGCCGCTTTCGTGCGAGTTCCGAAGAGAAACCGTGCAATCTCCACGGATGTGCGCTTGTCGCGACCTGAAACGTCGTAGGAGACGATTTCGAGCATCCTCCTTCGCTGCGCCGTCGCGAACGATCGAAGCCGATCGCGGACCAGATGAGAACGCATCCCCTTCATGGGGTAGACCATGACATCCGATTGCATTGCTGTATCGGTGGGAGGTGGCCGAAAGTACCTCATTTTGTAGACGTTTTCGAAACGTCCTGGAACCGAACGCTAGCTTTTAGAAAGATCTTCAAAACGGTCCCCGCAGGGAGGGCCGAGGCGTTCTGGAGGGCCCACAGCCACCCCGTCCCTTTTCGAAGACTCCTTCAAAAGATCCGTCCCCGCAGTTTGGGAATTTTGAAAACGTCTGCAAAACGGTCATGCTACTGGAGGACCTCGCGGGCGATGACGATCCGTTGGATCTCGCTCGTCCCTTCTCCGATTTCGGTCAGCTTCGCGTCGCGGAGCATCCGCTCGACCGGATAGTCGGCGATGTACCCGTACCCACCGTGGATTTGTACCGCCTTGTTTGTGACGAACGAGGACATCTCGCTCGCGTACAGCTTCGCCATCGCAGCTTCCATCTTGAACGGCTGTCCACGGTCCTTAAGCCACGCCGCTCGACGGACCAGCGCTCTCCCGGCGTCAACCCGGGTCGCCATGTCGGCGAGCATGAACTGGATCGCTTGGTGGTCCGCGATGGGCTTCGAAAACTGGACCCGCTCCCTCGCATACTTCACCGACTCCTCGAACGCGCCCTGGGCGATTCCGACCGCCATGGAGCCGATCCCGATCCGCCCCCCATCGAGGATTTTCAGGGCGTTGACGAACCCCTCATTTTCCGGGCCCAGCAGCGCCTCCCTCCCCACGTGGCAATCCGTGAGGATGACCTGGGACGTCGCGCTGCCCCGAACCCCGAGCTTGTCCTCGACCTTCCCGATCGACAACCCTGGATTCCCCCGTTCCACGATGAACGCGCTGATCCCGCGGTTCCCCTTCGCGGGGTCGGTGATGGCATGGATCACGAAGGTCCCCGCCACGGGCGCGTTCGTGCAAAACGTCTTCGTCCCGTTGAGGACCCACCCGTCCTTCGTCCGCCTCGCGGTCGTCTTCATCGCGGCCGCGTCGGACCCGCTCGTCGGTTCCGTCAGCGCCCACGCGCCGATCTTCCTGCCGCTCGCGAGGTCCGGGATGTACTTTCGTTTCTGGGCTTCGTTGCCCGCGAGCCAGATCGTCCCCGTGCACAGGGAGTTGTGGGCCGCCATGATCAGCGCGTGCGAGCCGCACACCCGGGCGATCTCCTCGATGCCGACCGCGAGGGCGAGGGAGTCGAGGCCCGCCCCCTCGTATTCCGTCGGGATCGGGACGCCGAGGAAGCCCAGGCCCGCCATCTTCGCAACGGTCGCTTTGGGGAACTCGCCCGTCCTGTCCACGTGGGCCGCGACCGGGCGGATCTCCTTCTCCGCGAAGTCCCGGGCGGTCTGCCGGATCATCTCGTGTTCCGGGTCGAGCTCGAAGTCCATCCGTGGCCCCTCGCCTTATCGCAGCGGGACTCTTAGGGCTTCGCCTCGGACGCCGCGGCCTGCGGACGCCTCCGCCGGTCCCCGAGGGATCCCAGGAATTCGCGGCTTTCGCGCAGGAGGTCCACCGCCGCGTCCCGCTCCCGCGTGACGTAGTCGATGATCTCCGTGTACAGGCCCTGATGGTACATCTTCGGAACCTTGGCCCCGCTCTCCTTGTCCGAGAAATTGTGGAGGGCGGACCCCGCGAGGGAGCCGCGGTTCAACATGACGAGGATCGGCCCGAGGTCCACGTAGGGCTTCGTGTACCAGAAGTACTTCAGCTTCGCGAGGTCCCAGTCGATCAGCTTCCATTTCGTCGCGCGCTCGAGGAGGAACGTCAGGTCGAACCGCAGCCGATTCCCGACGGGGACGAAGTCCCAGGTCGGCTCGAGGACCCCCTTCTCGAGGGCCATCTGGACGACCTGCCGCTCGCCCCATTCCCACTCCGCGATGACCTGGAACGGACCGACCGCGCTCAGGTCGTCGGCGAGGGGCTGGTACTGGACCGTGACGATCCGGTCCTGCTGGGGATCGTCTCCCGTCGTCTCGAGGTCGAAGTAGTAGAGGGGCAGGGGAAACCCTCCTCCAGCACACGCCGGGCCGCCCTTAAGGACTTGCCCGCACCTCGCATACGACAGTCTTTTCTGGGGTCGCGGCTTCCCGCGCCCGACTTCGTTTCGGAGGCGCGAGGTGCGGGTCGGGATCATCGGCGTCGGGATGACGGCCTTCCGGCCGGCCACCCCGGAGTACAACTGGAAGGAGCTGATGTTCGAGGCCGCGACCCGCGCCTACGCGGACGCTGGCGTCGATCCCCGCACGGACGTCGATTCGTTCCTCACCTGCGCGGAGGACTACTACGAAGGCTTCGGGATCTTCGACGAATTCACGCCGGACCAGCTCGGGGCCGCCCTCCGTCGGATGTGCACGGTCACCGGGGACGGCCTCCAGGGACTCGCGAACGCGTTCATGCAGATCCAGACCGGGCTGGTCGACGTCGCCGTCGTGGAGGCGCATAGCAAGATCTCCGACGTCCTCACCCTGGAGGGGATCATCGAGCACGCGCTGGACCCGATCTGGAACAAGCCCCTCGGCGGCCATCCGTACGTGGTCGCGGGGCTCGAGGCGGACGCGTTCCTGAGGGAGACCCGTACGCCCGCGAAGGCGCTCGCCGCGGTCGTCGCGAAGAACCGGAGGAACGCCCTCCGGAATCCCCTCTCCGCATACGGCGCGGACGTCGACGAGGAGCAGGTCCTCGGATCGGAGGAACGGTTCGCCCCCCTCCGCGCGCTCGACATCTCGGGGCCCGCGGACGGCTCCATCGTCCTCGTCCTCGCGTCCGAGGCCGCCGCGAAGAAGCGACACGCGGACCCCGTCTGGATCCGCGGCATCGGTTGGACGAGCGATTCCCCGAGCCTAGAGACCCGCGATTGGTCCCAGGCTGCATATGCCCAGCTTGCGGCCCAGATGGCGTATCGCCTCGCGAAGGTCGCCCGGCCTTCGACGGAGGTCGGCTTCGCGGAGGTCGACGACCGCTTCTCCTACAAAGAGCTCCAGCACCTGGAGGCGCTCGGCCTCGCGAAGAAAGGCGAGGCGGGCCGGAAGGTCCTCAAGGGCGAATATGCCCCCGGCGGCGACCTTCCCGTGAACGCCTCGGGAGGATCCCTCGGCTGCGGGAACGTGTTCGAGGCGACGGGGCTCCATCGGGCCGCGGAGGTCGCCCTGCAGCTTCGCGGGGACGCCGGGTCTCGCCAGCTCGACGGCGTGCGGGTGGGCGTCGCGCAGTCCTGGCGGTTCGTGCCGACGGCCACGGGGGCCGTCGCGGTCCTGGGGGTGGGCAAGTGACCCAGGTCGGCGTGATCGGGGCGGGCATGACCCTGTTCCGCCGCCGGCTCCAGGAGACGGGCAAGGAACTCTCGTACGAAGCCGCGAAGATGGCCCTCGACTCCGCGGGCCTGACCCGCAAGGACATCGACATGGTCGTCCACGGGACCGCGCCGGACGCCTTCGACGGCGTCCACATGAAAGGCGAGTACCTCCTCGACGGATCCGGCGGCTACCGCAAGCCGTACACGCGGGTCTTCACGGGCGGAGGGACCGGCGTCTTCAGCACGATCGCGGGATGGTGGCACGTCGCCTCGGGCCTCGCGGACGCCGTCTTGGTCGTGAACGAGGAGAAGATGTCCTCCTGCCAGCCCCATCCGCAGAGTGTCTTCGCGCACATCTGGGACCCGATCTTGGACCGGCCCTTGAGGCCGAACCTCGTCTGGATCTTCGCGATGGAGATGAACCGGTACATGCATGTCCACGGGGTCAAGAAGGAGGACATCGCTCGCGTCGCCGTCAAGAACAAGCGGAACGCGGTCGGCCATCCGTGCGCGCAGCTCGCGGACCCGAACATCACGGTCGACGATGTCCTGAACAGCGAGGTCATGGCGTGGCCCGTCCAGCGGCTCGACATCAGCCCGCCGAGCGACGGCGCCTCCGCGGTCGTGCTCGCCTCGGAAGATTTCATCCGCCGCCGCAAGATCCGCGACCGCGCCTGGATCTCCGGCGTCGGCTGGTGCATCGACTCGACGATGTGGACGGACCGCGACCTCTATTTCCCGGAATACGTCGCCCGGGCTGCGGGCCAGGCGTACAAGATGGCGAAGATCGCGGACCCGCGGAGGGAGATCGATTTCGCCGAGCCCTACGACCCGTTCGACTACAAGGAGCTGCACCACCTCGAGGGCCTGCTCCTCGCGAAGAAGGGCGAGGCCCCGGTCCTCACGCGGGAGGGGGTCACGGAGCGGGACGGCAAGCTTCCCGTGTGTCCGTCCGGCGGCCTGCTGGGGGTCGGCAACCCGATCGCCGCGACGATGGGCATGAAGATCGGGGAGCTGTTTTGGCAGCTGACGGGCCAGGCGGGGAAGCGGCAGATCCCCCACGAGGTGCGCACCGGGGTGGCGCAGGCGTGGGGGGACCTCATGCAGTACGGTAGCGTCGTGGTGATGTCCGCATGACCGCGCGCATCGAGAAGTGGCCCGGCACTGAGCTGACCGCCGCGGACCTGCTCGAGGGGAAGGTGACCCAGGCGCGCTTCCGGCCGAACGCGAAGTATTCCTGGGCCGCGGGGGAGGCGATGTCCCGGTTCCTCGAGGAGCTGCGGAACGGCCGGCTCGTCGCGAGGACCTGCGCCTCCTGCAAGCGCATCCTGTTCCCTCCGCGGATGTTCTGCGAGGAGTGCTTCCGGCCGACGGACGCCTGGACCGTCATCCGGGACACGGGGACGATCGAGACCTTTTCCGTCTCCTACCTCGACACGGACGCGAAGCGGATCCAGGAGCCCATCCTCGTCGGCGTCGTGAGCCTCGACGGCGCGTCCCCGAAGATGGGGATGATGCACTTCTTCGGCGAGATGACGAAGGACGAGATCCGGATCGGGATGCGGGTCCAGGCGGCGTGGAAGCCCCCCGCGGAACGCCGCGGGAGCGTCCTCGACATCCGCTACTTCCGTCCCCTCCGGGAGGGCGAGGGATGACGTTCCTCGAGCGGACCACGGATAGCCGGCGGCTCCGGCACTGGGACGGCAACCTCGAGGCGGACTACATCTACACCTCCGGGATCGCGGGGGAGCGGTTCTTCCGCGCCCTCCGGGAGGAGGGCCGCCTTCTGGCCGCGCGGTGCGCGCCGTGCGGCTTCGACTACTTGCCCCCGCGGATCTTCTGCGAGGACTGCTTCGCGGAGCTGACGGATTTCGTCGAGGTGCCGCCGGAGGGCAAGGTCGCCGCGGTCACCGTGGCCCACCTGGACCGCTTCGGCGCGCCCGTCTCGGCCCCGGAGGCCTGGGCCTTCGTCACCTTCGAGGGGATCCGAGGCGGCCTCGTGCACCGCCTCCTCGTGCCCCCGGACCGCGCGAAGGCCGGACTGTCCGTCCGCCCACGACTCAAGGCGAAAGGCGCGAGGGTCGGGGCGATCACGGATATCGAGGGCTTCGAGCCCGCGCGTTCCTGAAACTGAAAATCGGGTCGCTGGCTTGATAAGCCCCTTGCCAGGATGTCCGGCCCACCATGATGCGGAGGCCGACGATGGAGCCGGAGTCGAAGACCTACAAGTTCAAGATCTGCCTCGTCGGCGAGGAAGGGGTCGGCAAGACGAGCCTGATCCACCGCTTCGTCTCGGGGGCCTTCGACGAATCGTACATCCGCACACTGGGCGCCGTGGTGTCGAAGAAGTCGGTCGCCCTCGGCTCCATGGCGGGCCGCCCGGTCCAGGTCGACATGATGATCCTGGACATCATGGGCAAGCGCACGTTCCTCCAGTTGTTCAAAGAAGCGTACTTCCACGGCGCGAAGGGCGTCCTCGCGGTGTTCGACATGACCCGGGCGCAGTCCCTACGCGATCTGGCGAAATGGATCGACGGGGTGCGGGACTCCGTCGGACCCATCCCGACGTACGCCCTCGGGAACAAGACGGACCTGACGCAGCGGCGCGAGGTCACCCCGGAGGAGGCCTCGTCCATTCTCCGCTCGTACGAGTGCCCGATCCTCTACACGTCCGCGAAGACCGGGGAGAACGTCGAGCAGGCCTTCCAGGGCCTCGCGAAGACGATCGTCGAATCGGGCCCGACGGCATGATCCGGTCGTCATTCGGTCGTAACCGTCTTATAGGGACGGACCGTTAGAAAGGCGCCGAGGGTTCCATGGGAGAGGACGAGCGGAAAGTCCTCGGAGACGCGTTGAGGCGATGGGAGGACACGGTCCTCCGGGCGGCGTTGGAAACCCTCCCGGAACGCCGCAAGGAATTCCTGACGACCTCAAGCCGACCCGTGCGGCGCCTGTACACGCCCCTCGACTTGGCCGGCAAGACGGACGCCGAGCGGCTGGGCCTTCCGGGCGAGTTCCCTTACACCCGAGGCATCCATCCGACGATGTACCGCGGTCGTCTGTGGACGATGCGGCTCTTCGCGGGCTTCGGCGGCGCGGAGGACACGAACCGGCGGTTCAAGTACCTCTTCCGTCACGGCGAGACGGGCCTCAGCGTCGCGTTCGACATGCCCACCCTGTACGGCTACGATACGGACGCCCCGGAGGCGAAGGGGGAGTTCGGCACGTGCGGGGTCGCGGTCTCCTCCCTGGAGGACATGAAGATCCTCTTCTCCGGCATCGACCTGGGCCAAGTGAGCACGTCGATGACGATCAACGCCCCCGCCTCCGCGATCTGGGCCATGTACCTCGCCGCCGCCGAGGCCCAAGGCGTCCCGCTCGCCGGGCTGCGCGGGACGCTCCAGAACGACATCCTCAAGGAATACCAGGCGCAGAAGGAGTGGATCTTCCCTCCCGAGCCGTCGATGCGCCTCGTCGTCGACACGTTCCAGTTCGGCACGAAGCAGGTGCCCCTGTGGAACACGATCTCGATCAGCGGATACCACATCCGCGAGGCGGGCGCGACCGCAGGCCAGGAGTTGGCCTTCACCCTCGCGAACGGCATGGAGTACGTCCGGTGGGGGATCGACCGCGGCCTCAAGGTGGACGACTTCGCGAACCGCCTCTCGTTCTTCTTCAACGCCCACAACGACCTGTTCGAGGAGATCGCGAAATACCGCGCCGCCCGCCGGATCTGGGCCCGCGAGATGCGCGACACCTTCGGCGCGAAGAACCCGCGGACGTGGCTGCTGCGGTTCCACGCGCAGACGGCCGGCGTGAGCCTGACGGCCCAGCAGCCCGAGATCAACATCATCCGCACGACGGTCCAGGCCCTGGCCGCGGTCCTCGGCGGCGCCCAATCCCTCCATACGAACTCGTACGACGAAGCGTTCCAGGTCCCGAACGAGGCGGCCGCGCGGCTCGCCCTGAGGACCCAGCAGATCCTCGCCCACGAGAGCGGCGTCGCGAACACGGTCGACCCCCTCGGCGGGTCGTACTTCCTCGAGGCCCTGACGGACGAGCTCGAGGAGGAGGCATACCGCTACTTCGACCGGATCCAAGGGCTCGGCGGCGTCATCCCCGCGATCCGGAAAGGGTTCTTTCAACAGGAGATCGCGAACTCCGCGTATCGGTACCAGCGGGAGATCGAGGACAAGGAACGGGTCATCGTCGGCGTCAATGACTTCGCCGTGGACGAACAGCCGGACTTCGAACAGTTCCGGGTCCCCGAGGCCTCCCTGAAGGCCCAGTTGGAGCGGCTCCGCCGCCTCCGGCGGACGCGGGACAAGACGAAACACGCCGCGGCCCTCGATCGCCTCCGGAACGCCTGCGAGTCGGACGAGAACACGATGCCCTTCCTCCTCGATGCGGTGCGCGCGAAGGCGACCCTCGGGGAGATCTGCAACGTGATGCGCGAGGTCTTCGGCGTCTACGAAGAGCCGCTCCTGTACTGAGGTGATCCCGATCGCGAAGAAGATCCGCGTCCTGATTGCGAAGCCGGGTCTCGACGGGCACGACCGCGGGGCGAAGGTCGTCGCGCGCGCCCTTCGCGATGCGGGCATGGAGGTCATCTACACGGGCCTGCGGCAGACCCCGGAGGACATCGTCGAGGCCGCGATCCAAGAGGACGTCGACGCGATCGGCCTCTCGTGCCTCAGCGGCGCCCACATGACCCTCTTCCCCGAGGTCGTGAAGCTCCTGAGGAAGCGGGGCTCCGGCGACATCGTCGTCGCGGGCGGGGGGATCATCCCGGAGGAGGACATCCCGAAGCTCAAGAAGGCGGGGATCAAGGTCGTCTTCGGGCCTGGCACGCCCCTCCGGGACATCGTCGCGTTCTTCGAGAGTGCCGGCCAAGGAGCGTAAGCCGTGCCGGCGCGGAGGGCGGCCGCGGCGCGGTCCCGGGGCCGGGTCGCGGACCTCGTCGACGCCCTGTTGAAGGGGGACAAGCGGGCGGCCGCGAAGCTGATCTCCCTCATCGAGGACGACGAGCCCGAGGCGACGGACGCCCTGGCCCGGATCCATCCGCACACCGGCAGGGCTCACATCGTCGGCTTCACGGGACCGCCCGGAGTCGGGAAGAGCTCCCTCATCAACCGGCTCGTCCGGACCTTCTCCGGTCGCGGGAAGAAGGTCGGCGTCGTCGCGGTCGATCCGACCTCCCCGTACACGGGAGGCGCGGTCCTCGGGGACCGGATCCGGATGGCGGACACGGGCCTGGACCCCGGCGTCTTCATCCGGTCCATGGCGACGCGAGGCCACGCGGGCGGCCTCGCCCTCGCGACCTTCGACGCCGTGCGGGTCCTCGACGCGCTCGGGATGGACCTTGTGTTCGTCGAGACCGTGGGCGCGGGGCAGAGCGAGGTCGAGATCGCGACCCGGGCCCACACGACCGTGGTCGTCGAGATGCCCTTGACCGGAGACGTCGTGCAGACGATGAAGGCCGGCATCCTGGAGATCGGCGACGTGTACGTCGTGAACAAGGTCGACCTCGGAAACGCGGACGTCCTCGTCGCGAACCTGAAGTTCCAGCTCGAAGCCCGCGAGGGATGGACACCTCCGATCATCCGGACCGCGGCCATGGAGGGCCGCGGGGTCGACGAGCTCGCGGACGCCCTCGGCAAACACGCGGTCTTCCTCGATGCCTCGGGCCTCCGCCGGAGGCGGGAGGTCGCCCGGGCCCGGTTGGAGATCCTGGAGAACGCGGAGCGACTCCTCGCCCGCCAAGTCCAGGAAGGCTCTCGGTCGGGCCGCGCGTTCGACCGGCTCGCGGAAGACGTCGCGGCGCGGCGAACGGACCCGCACGCGGCAGCGCGGAAGCTGCTGGCACCGGATCGAGGCAAGGCCTCGTGAGCAAGCCGCCCCAAGCGCCGATCCATCTCTTTCGGAATGCGCTCGGGTGGGGATTCGAACCCCAGATAACCCGCTTTCCGCCCCAGAGGGCGCAACTAGCGCCCACCGTTATAGGAGGCGGGTGCCCTATCCATGCTAGGCGACCCGAGCGGCCGGAAAAGAGTCCGGTGCGATATGAGACCACCGACCCGTCGCCCGCGGCTGCTGCTCGACGAACTTGGCGTACCTCATGAGCGCCAGGCGTCCTTGTTCGTCGTTTGTAGACCGTGCTACCAATCCCGATAACCATCATGTAACGCACTGAGTTCGTACTCGCTACCCGGACCTAGTAACGTACTGCGATTGCCTCCTCGAGGGTATCTATGGAGAGGTTAGGGTCGGCGTATCGGATTGGGAAAAGGGCGGCGGTCTTGCTTGCGTGCGCGGTGGCGGCGATCAGCCTATCGAGTGCGGCGACTCCGGAGGGAGCAGGCGGGGAGCCGACGACGAATCCGCTCGCCGCCGAGATCACGGCGTTGATCACGGACGATGACGCGTTCGCGGTTGCCGATCTGTCCCTTCTCCTTCCGGTAGATCCCGTCAGTCCGCCGCCCACGCAGCATTATGGCCCCTATCCAAGCATGTCACCGGATTCGGGCACCTGCGGAAACGACTGGGCGAACGACATGTTCGATCGGCACTTCACGGTGTTCAACAAGGCCGGATCGCTCGTCGTGGTCGAACAATTC
>DASQXV010000126.1:0-7916 GCA_035639595.1 Thermoplasmata archaeon
GAAGAAGACTTCGTCGTACTTGTGCCCCTCGGCTTGGAGGATCTCGCCGGCCATCTTCATCACCTGGGTGATCGGGTCGCCTTGCACGAGCTTCGCCTCCACGGGAATCAGAACCCCCGACAGCCGACTTCGCAAGTCGTCTAACGCCGGTCGGACGTCTTCCGTGTAAAGCAGGACCAGCTTGGAGACGGGCAGGTCGCGTAGTGCCACGAGCACCGGTGTAATGTCCTCGCCGACCGTCGCGATATGGAGGACGCGCATGGGCGCGGGAGCGTCCCGACGGTACTTAGACTGTGGCTCCAAGAGTTGTACCGGACGTTTGACCCTGGCGTGACCCCTGGGGGTACCCATGTCGCCGTTCGGACGACGGATGGGACTGGATGTTGAACGGTTCGGGGCAGGCCACTTACCGAAGAAGCGCTTGGGAGGGTCGGCCCGGCGCGAGACGCGCCGACGCCAGGAGAGGAGACGATGTCGGTGAGGTGCTCGACCTGTGGCGCGTCCTTTGAGGATGAAGGGCAATTGATGGAACACGCGACTAAGGCTCATCCGGTCAGGACGAAGCCGCTCTGGCCACCGGCGGTCGAGCATCGGAGTTCGTATCTTCGATGGGCCGCCTTGGGCGGTCTCCTCGGTGGAATCGGCATGGCGGTCGTCATGATGATCGCAGGGCAGGCCCTCTTCGACAGCGGCATCGCCGTGGTCTGCTCCATGGGGGCGGTCCTCCTGGGGGCCCAAGCGGCCGGGACGCCTCCCGGGACCGCCGCGGGATTCGCCCTCCACTTCGTCGCCTCCATCATCATCGGCGTTGTCGTCGCCGTCGTGACCCTCGCCCTGCGTCACCGATTCCACGGGCGTTTCGCGATCGTGAACGCGAGGACCGGGACCGGCGTGGGCCTCCTCGCCGGGTTTGCCGTCTGGCTCGTGTGGGGCCTGCCCCTGCTGTTCCTCGTGCTCGCGCCGGCCATGGTCGACGTCATGGGCATGATGATGCCCGGCGCGAACGGGATGATGATGGCCGAAGAGGAGCTGAGCGCGGGCATGGGCTACCTTCTCGTCGCGTGGTTCCTCGCACACCTCGTGTATGGCGGCATCTGGGGCGCGACCACGGGATACGCGGCGAGCCATCGCGCCGCTGTTCCCGCGGCGAAGCCGGTTGGGGCGGGCACTTCACGCTAACCATCCCTCCAGACGGGAGGTCGAAAGGGCCTCCCGGCGTCTCTTTTTCTTCTGGCCATGGTGGGCCGAGTGAGGAAGCCGGAGCCGCCTTCCGTCTCGATTCTGATTCGGATCACTGCGGGGGATCGGCTCTCGACCGCACCCCGCGCATGGAATCGAAGGTTCATGCGGGTGGGTGCGTCAGGGGTGGACATGGTTCAATTTGCGGATGCGTACCGTGAACGGATGAGACGGAAGCTTGCGCGGTATGCCGAAATGGATCGGCAGCGCAACGTGTCGAAGCTTCAGCTCGCCGTCGAAAAGGGGGATGATCAGATCTCGGTGGCCTCGGTACCGGGGACGCCCTTCTCCTGGTCGTCGGAGGAGCGGGGGCCAAGCCCCTTGGCGTACTTCCTCTCGAGCCTCGCGATGTGCCAGTGCGTGCACTATGCGGAGCACGCAGCCGCGGAAGGAGTCCGGATCGATTCCTTGCGGTTCGATGTGGAGGGAACCTACGTGATTTCCCATCCCCGAAGCTTCGAGGAAATCGTTTACACAGTGAGAATCGAGAGCCCGGAAGACCCCTCGAAAATCAGGAAGCTCTTTGAGACTGCCGCCGACGACTGCTACGTGACGGGGACCCTGCGGAAAGCCTGTCGCGTCACGGGGCACCTTGTCCTCAATGGGGTGGAACAGTAACGGAAAACGCTAGCTTCCGGCGCGGGTACCCTAATTGCGCTAGCGGGGCGTCCCGGTCGTCCTCCGCTCCCCGAAAGGTGCGCGTGTGCTCTTCGCCTGGACCAGGGCGCAGAACCCGTCCGAGCCGATTTCGAGGGGGATGTTGAGGAGGTTGTAGTAGTTCTCCACGGCGTTGATCCACGTGATCTCCGCGATCTCCCGCTCGGTGAAATGCTTGCGGAGTTCCTCGAACGTGGCGTCGGAGACCCTCTTGAACCGCGTCGCCTCCTCCGCGTAGGCGAGCGCCGCGCGTTCCCGCGCGGAGAAGAACGGGCTCGTCCGGTACTCCGTGAGCGCGTTGAATTTCTCCAGGCTCAGACGGTCCCGGAGGGCCATCGATCGGCCCAAGTCCGCGCAGAAGGAACACCCGTTGATTTGCGACGTGAGGATCCCGAGCATGTAGTGGAGTTCCGGCTCAAGGTGGATTCCCTTCAGCTCAAACTTGCTGATCTCGTAGCTCGCGCGAAGCCCTTCCGGCATGCGGCCGAATAGGACCTTCATCGGAGTCATCACCTTTCCGAACGTTCGGCGCATCCCCCAGTAGGCGAGTCGCATCCGGAGTCCCTTAGGTTTTTCGACGGGCTCGAGCCTCATCGTCTCATCCCCTCGCGGCCCGTCGCGCCAGGATTCAGCCGGCGGGTGCGAGGGCCATCCAAGAACGGGGCTTTATATCAAGTTTGGAGGTAAACGAGGACCCGGTTTCGCCGTCGAGGCCTTGGGCCGTGTGGACCAGAATTACATCGGCAAGGCCTGACCTATCTTCCGCTCGCGGGCCCGTTCGTAGACGAGGGCCCCTGCGGCGATGTCCTCGATCCCGATTCCGAGGGATTTGAACAACGTGATGTCGTCGTCCGCCGAACGGCCTCGGATCTTCCCGGCGACAACCTCGCTAAGCTCGTGGACGTGGTCCCATCCGAGGATTTGGGCTTGGATCGGTCGGACGAGGTCGCCCGCCTCGAGCTCCGCCTGCTCGATCGAGTCGACGGTGATCAGGGCACATCGCCGGATCACATCGTCGTCCAGTTCTCGGGCCGCGATCCGATTCGCTCCGACCGCGTTCACGTGGCATCCGGGCGCCAGCCAAACCCCTTGGATCACCGGATTGTCCGAGGAGGTCGCCGCGACGACGATGTCCGCTCTTTCCACCGCGCTTCTGGGCGAGTCGGTCGCTTTCACATCGACACCGAGCCGGGAGGTCATGGTCTTCGCGAACTCGAGCCGACGGGAGGCCGTTCGGCCGTAGCACCGGATGTGCCGAATCGGCCGGACCAGGCACAAAGCCTCGAGTTGACTCTCGGCCTGCCATCCCGTGCCGAGGATCCCGACCGTTGAAGCGTCCCCCCGCGACAGGGACTTCGCGGCGATGCCGCTGGCGGCCCCCGTCCTCCGCTGGCCAAGTCGATCCGCTTCCAGGATGGCAAGGAGGCCGCCCGTCTCCGCATCGAGCAAGTGGACCCAGAAACGGATTCCCTGGGTGCCGAGGGTGTAGTACTTGAATCCCAGGTAGCCGCGAGAGGCCCACCCGGCGGGCATCACGCTCAACAAGGCGTGCGGGAGCGGAACACGCCTTCGCGGCTCGTTCACAGCTTCGCCCGTCCCCAGGGCAAGGAAGGCCCTTTCGACGGCGGCCAAGGCATCGGGCATCGGGAGGAGTCCTTCGACCTCTTCCTCCCGGAGATACAGGACCGACATGGGATCACGGACCGCGGTAGGGGAGGGAACGGGGCCAGATAAGGGCTGGTGGAGGGAGGGGATCCTTCAGGGACTGTTCATATAGTGCGCCAACCTGCGGCGGGCGAGGTTTCACCCACCATGCAGCGGGAGGGCGATTCAACGCACGACGACAAGGATGCACAAGTCATCAACTGGTTGCTCGAGGAGGACCAGCCCGCCGTCCGCTATCATGCACTGGTCGACCTCCTAGGCCGGAACGAGGACGACGCCGAGGCGAAGGCCGCCCGCTCGAGGATTTCTCGCGTGGGTTGGGCCCATGACCTCCTGAGGACCCAGAAGCCCAAGGGGTACTGGGAGGCCCACGAGCCGAGGACCGTCCGGGAGTGGGTCCAGTTCCTCCGCTTCCCCCGGTTCGGCTCTTCGATCTGGATGGGGATGGTCCTCTCCGACCTCGGCCTCACGGGGAGCGACCCGCGGATCCGGAGGTTCGCCGACCTCGTGTTCGAGTACAAGCTGCACCTCAGCTCGGAGGTGAACCTCTTCACCGAGGAGGTCTGCATCGTCGGGAACGTCGCGCGCATGCTGACGCGGTTCGGGTACGGCGACGATCGCCGCGTGCGGAAGCTCTTCGACTGGATGATCGAGGATCAGCGGGAGGACGGGGGTTGGAACTGCGCCGCCGATAAGCCGGGGACCCTCGACTGCTGGGAGGCCCTCGCCGCGTTCGCGGCGATCCCGAAGGCGAATCGGACGGCCGCGATGGAGCGGGCCGTCTTGAAGGGGGCGGAGTTCTACCTCGAGCGGAAGCTGTTCGAAGAGGGACGAAGGTACGCCCCGTGGTTCCGGTTCCATTACCCGACGCACTATTACTACGACATCCTCGTAGGGCTCGACGTCCTCACGGACCTCGGATACGCCGGGGACCGCCGCCTCGATCCCGCCCTCCAGATCCTCCGCGAGAAGCGAAGGAGGGATGGGACCTGGGCTCTCGACCGGGTGCATCCCGACGAGGCGCTGGGACCGGGTCGCAGGGCCGCGGCTACGAAACTGAAGCCCCTCACGCTGGAACGGGAAGGGGAACCGAGCAAGTGGATCACCCTCACCGCCCTTCGAGTCTTAAGACGAATTGAGGACGCGAGCGCGTGACTCCATGGTCGAAGAGCAACGTCAGATACCGGTATGCCCCAACTGCGATGCGGCTCTCGGACTATGATGGAAGCCCTGACTAGGAAAGCAGGATGCCCGAAGTGTGGGGTACGCGTGGGTGGAACGTCTAAGTCGGTCATCCCTTCGACTTCTGCTTTTCGCGCCGCGCCTTGGCCGCGGCGACCTGCGGGGCAGCGCTAATGCCAGAGGCGCGAAACAATCACAGGATTGTGCGTCCGGAATAGCACACGTGTAAGGGTCGGCTTCTGAGGTCCTGTCGGTCGGGCCTAGTCTTCGAGCCCGGTCTTCGTCGCGGCGAGGGCCTGGTCCTTCCACTTGTAAAATTGCGACGAATGGATCCCGTGGGCCCGGCAGACCGCCTCGACACTGGCGTTCGGGTACAGGCCTTCGAGGACGATTCGCAACGTCTCCTGGGCCGGCCAGGTCCGACGCGTCGTCATGGGATCCCCGCGGACCCCGAAGGCCCGCTCGTTCTCGGCGGTTTCGGTTGCGTTAGTTTCCCTCTCAGACCCTCCCTTGGTCAAGTGTCTAGCTTTCCAGGGGTACGCGCCAGCTCGCATCGGTGCGCGTCACTGAGCTTGATTGTCCGGAGGCTTCTTCGAGAGTGTCTGCGCGAACATCTTCCCCATCATTCGTCGGGTGATCGAGTCCGGGACGACCGCGTTTATGAAGCGGTTCGTCCGACCAGGGATGATCGTCGCTCGATTCTTCTGGAGCGCTACGAGAGCCTCGAAGACCACCTGCTCGACGCCCATCGGTTTAAGAGGGCTCGATTCCCGGGTAAGGCCCAGATCCTGGACCACGTCGGTGTCGGTCATGCCCGGGAGCAGGACCGTCACGTGGATACCTTTGGGAGCGAGCTCGTCGTGGAGCCCGACGCCCAAGCTCCGCACGTACGCTTTCGCGCCCGCGTCGTTGGCCATGTACGGTACGCCATTTGACCCGCCCATCGCTCCGACGAGCAGTAAGCCCCCGCGGCCCCTCTTCGCGACCGACTGACCGAACACTCGGATCACGTTGAGGTGAGTCCGAGAGTTCAGCCGAAGGTGCTTCTCCAACACGGCCAGATCGACATTGAAGAACTCGCCGGGGATCGATATGCCGGCGTTGGAAATCACGAGCCCGAGGTCGAGGTCGCGCGTGGCTTGAAGGACTCTCTCGAGTGCCGCATCTTCCGTCAGGTCCGCGGCCACAGCTCGGCACTGAATGGAGAACTCCCTTATCAGTTCCTGTCGAAGATCGTCCAGTTTTTCAGCACGCCGCGCAACGATCACAACGTTGATTCCCGACGCGGCGAGCTGACGCGCGAATTCGCGCCCAATCCCCGATGACGCGCCCGTGATGAGGGCCCACGGGCCGAATCGGTCGCGATCAACCGTTGCAATCATGCGCCCTCCCCCGCCCGACTCATCGCTTCCGGCAGCCTCACGCAGAACGGTCGTCTGTCCCTCGACGGGTCGGCGATCCGCAAGCCGTCTTCCCGGATTATCATGGGCCCACCTCGGATGCGGCTTCCGGCCCACCGGCGTCGCATCGCCTCCGAAACCCTCGTGCTCATAGGCGACCCTAAGTCATCCGACTGACTTAAACCTAGGCCAACCCCCACCCGTTCGAGTTGCGACCACTAGGGGCTCAACCGGTCAGGCTTGTGGCCCTTGTGTCCTCGGTTTTGCGGTAGATCATGCAATAGTTAGGTGCGTGAGCGGAATCGAACTCAGGGGTTTGCAGAGCGATACACGTCGCCAGCGCTCAGAGCCCGCGGACCCATTTCTTGAGGCGAGCCGTCTCGGCGTCCACGAGCGCGGGATCCCGGAAGCTGTTAGCGAGTAAGGAGATGCCCTCGAGGACGGAGAGCAAGTGCAGGGCAAGGCCCCTCGCCTCGGTCTTCTTCTTCCCCATATCCATAAACTGGGCTTCTAACCAGGCCATGTACCTCGAGAAGAGCACCGAGGCTCTGTCGGCCAGGAGTCCCCCCTCCCTCCTCAAGTCGGTCGAAAGCGTTCCGATCGGACACCCATGAGCTGCGCGGTCCTGCTTGGTGTCGCGAACCGCGTCGACCGAGGCGCAGAGCCGCTCTTTGGGGGAGCGAAAAAGGTCCCAAGAGCGGCGTGCAGTTTCGAATTGGGCCAACCGCACCTCGATGATCGCATGGCCGATCTCCCCTTTGGTCTTGAAGTAGTAGTAGACGTTGCCGAGCGGCACACCGGCCTCCTTCGCGATGTCGGCGAGAGACGTGGTGCGGAACCCCCGACGGTATGAGAGCGCGACCGCAGCTTGAATCAGCCGAGCACGGCTGTCAGCCTTCGAGGCTGCCACGCCTCCCCTAAGTCGTTCAACTGATTTAACTCGTCGTATGGCGTCTTCGGAGCAGTGCCGGGGAAAGGGCCCTGGCGTGAGTGGGGAGCGACATCCTCGGTGTCGAGGGTCCTGACGGGACACGCGGGATGAGCCTGCCGGGGACCGTCATTTTGAAATCGTTCGGACCCTTCGACCTCGCGTGCGCATCCGATCCTTCACCCCGAACGACATCCCCGCGATCGCGACGGTCGTCCGGGAGTCGTTGCGGGAGAATTATCCCACGTCGTTATACCTGGACATCCACCGATGGTGGCGGGAGGGCTTCCTGATCGCGGAGCTCGCGAAGAGCCCGATCGAAGCCCCTAGAGGGGAAGCTAGGCCCCGCGAGCACTCGTGCTGCGTGGGTGGAAGATGACGACATACCACACACAAGGAGTTGGACGATGAAGGCGATAGTGGTGACGGACCAGGCTGCGGGAACGGCCGGGATGAAGCTGGTGGAGCGGCCCGAGCCGCAGGCAGCGATAAACGACGCCGTCGTTCAGGTTCATGCGTCGGGATTCGTCGGGACTGAGTTGGCGTGGCCCTCGACCTGGACCGATCGCCTCGACCGTGACCGAACACCATCGATCCCCGGGCACGAGCTGGCCGGAGTCGTCACCGCCCTCGGCTATGGCACCACGGGGCTGTCGGTCGGACAGCGGGTGTTTGGCCTCGCGGACTGGTATCGCGACGGCACCCTGGCCGAGTATGTGGCGATCGAGGCACGCAACCTCGCGCCGCTGCCGGGCGACGTCGACTTCACGGTGGGTGCGAGCCTGCCGATCTCGGGCCTGACTGCGTGGCAGGGACTGTTCGAGTACGGCCGCCTTCGGGCAGGG
>DASQXV010000127.1:0-17197 GCA_035639595.1 Thermoplasmata archaeon
TCCTCATAGTGGGAGCGGGCGCCCGCGGATTGCATCTGCATCCGGCGTTCCGCGTCCTTGATCGCCCGACGTAGGGATTCCCGCTTCTCCGCGAGCTCCTTCAGCTGGAGGCGGATCCGGTGGTCCCGCTCCTCTTCCGTCAGCAGTTCGCCGGGTCCTGGCTTCGGGACGCGGGCGAGGCTCGGATGGAACCGGGCCATCCACGGATAGGCGCCGCGCCACCAGCCGAGGGCGAAGAAGGCGAGAGTCAGCCCGATCAGCCCGCCCGCGATGTTCGGCGTGACGACGTATCCGAGACCCGTCGCTTCGTTGACGCCGAGGGAATTGAGGAAGAACGACCAGAAGACGGTCACCGCGATCGACAGGACGATCCCGAGGGTCAGCCGGTACAGGCCGTCGTACTCCCGGTCCAGCTCTCCTTTCCGCGGGTACAGGGCGTTGATGAGGAAGAAGCCCGGGAGGAAGAAGAGGAGGACCAGGGCGCCGATCACGCGGGCCGTCGCGACGATCCCGCCGAGGACCTCGTCGGCCACGGCGCTGCGCCAGCGGCCCGAGTCTATTTGAACGTTGTGCGCTCCCCGGACCGGGAGGAAAAGCCTTAGGCGGTCGCGCGGATACGCCCGGCCCCGGAGGCGGCCGCGGACGGAACGGAACCGGATCAAGACGTACGTTCGCGGCCTCGACGAGATCCTCGGGGGCGGCATTCCGGAAGGGTTCGTCGTCCTGCTGACCGGCGCACCGGGGACGATGAAGTCCTCCTTCGCCTACTCGATCCTGTATCAGAACGCGCTCCGGGAAGGCCGCAAGGGCGCGTACTTCACCCTGGAGCAAGGGAAGGACCTCACCCTGGAACACATGGCCTCGATGGGCATGGTGGACCCGAAGGCCATCGGGCACATCACGACCCTCGACATGGGGAACATCCGGAAGAACCTCAGCTACCTCCAGGGCCGCGGGACCTGGCTCGAGCTGTTCAAGATGTACTGCAACAATGTGATGAAGGCGGACGCCGTCTCAACACTCGTCGTCGACTCCCTCGACGTCCTCGAGGCGATGGCGAAGCTCCAGGACCGCCGGGCCGAGCTGTACTTCCTGTTCGAATGGCTGCGGAGCTTGGGTCCCCTCACCCTCCTGATTTCGGAGCGGCCCTTGGACCTGTCGGCCGGCGCGATGGCGCCGGAGGAGGCGTACCTCGCGGACGGCGTCATCACCCTCGAGATGCATCCGACGTCCGACCTGTTCATCCAGCGCCGCCTCCGCGTCGCGAAGATGCGCGCGACGAAGCACGAGACCGGGTACTACGCCCTGTCCTACGGGGAAGGCTTCGAGGTGACCCGGGCCGTCACGGGGTCCGCCTAGCCCGTGGCCTCCGCCCTCCGTCCCGTTCAGTGCCGGAACCGCGAATGTCCCCGGCAGGCCTTTATACGGGCCGGGGCGATGGCATCGAGTCCGCCCCTGGCTCGTCCATCGGGCGGTTCACCCGCCGTACGATTCCCATGGTGCAAACCGCCCCCTCGGAGGTCGCGCGGGCGAAGGCCGACCCGCCGTTCGCCGTCCTCGTGATCGACGGGAACGAGGAGCATCAGATCCTGAGCGTCACGGCCCTCACCCGGACGGGGTGCAACGTGCGCACCGCTCCGTCCGGGAAGGAAGCGCTCCAGCTCGCGATCAAGGAACCCTTCGACGCCTTCGTCGTCGGGAGCAAACTCCGCGACTCGACCGGGATCGAGATGCTGCGGCTCCTGCGGGACCGCTTTCCCGAGGTCCCGAAGTTGTTCGTCGTGCCCCCCGAAGGGGAGGAGGCCGCCGTCCGGGCGATGCGGTCCGGAGCGACGTCGTACGTCGTCAAGACGCCGCGGTACACGGAGCTCCTCGCGAGCCTCGTCCTGGAGGCGATTGGGGAGGCCCGCAATCGACGACGCCTGGCGGAGGCGGAGCAGGTCCGCGTGAAGGTCGTCACGGAGCGGCAAGAGGTGGAGCGCAAGCTGTCCGAGAGCGAGACGCGCCTCCGGATGATCCTCCGCCAGGTCCCCATCCTCCTTTGGAGCACGGACCGAGAGCTGCGGGTCACCTCGGCCCTCGGAGGGGGCCTGCGCGGCCTGGACACGGCCCGGAGCACGGAGCGCGGGCTCTCCCTATTCGAATACTTCAACGCCCCGAACGGGGACCGCGAGCCCATCGCTTCCCATCGCCGGGCCTTGGCCGGTGAGAGCGTGGCCACCCAGATGGAGTGGCAGGGCCGCACGTACGACGTGCACATCGAGCCCCTCCGGTCCCCGGACGGCAAGATCCAAGGGACGATCGGCGTCGCCCTCGATGTGTCCGACCGCCTGCGGACCCGGACGCCGCAGGGCCCCAGTTCCCCGGAGGGATCCGGTATGGGACACCGCCTCGTCGGGTCGGAGCGGCTGACCGCGATGGCCCGCCTCACGGAATACATCGCGCACGAGCTGAATACGCCCCTCACGAGCATCTCCCTCCTGACGAGCGCCGCCGCGAAGCGGGTCACGGACCCGGTCGTCGTCGAGAAGCTCGAGAAGATCGAGACGGAGCGTCATCGGGCCTCGGAGATCATCCGCGAACTCCTCGGCCTCGTGAAGAACCGGGGCCGGAACGCGATCGAGACGGACCTTCGGGCGATCGTCGCGTCGGCCGTCGAGCAATCCCGCAAGAAGCGGAAGAGGTCCGTCCGCGTCGACGTCGACATCGGCGACGCGCCCGTCCGCGCGGTCGTCGACCCCCTCCAGATCCAGGAGGTCGTCATGAACCTCGTCGACAACGGGATCGACGCGACCTCGGAAGGGTCCGTCCAGGTCCGGGTCGAGGAGCGGCCCGAGGCCCATGCGATCATCGTCTCCGACACAGGGAGTGGCATGTCCGCGGAGGTCCAGGCGCGGCTGTTCGAACCCTTCTTCACGACGAAACCGCACGGCGAGGGGATCGGCCTCGGCCTCCTGCTGTCGAACCACATCGTGATGGACCACGGCGGGACGCTCGAGGTTTCTTCGAAGCCGGGGGCCGGGTCGACCTTCACGGTCCTGCTCCCGCGCGGGGGTGCGAGATGAAGATCCTCGTGGCCGACGACGACCCAACCCTACGGGAGGAGCTCGCGTCCCTGCTCCGGGAGGACGGCCACGCGATCACGACGGCTGAGGACGGAGGGGAGGCCCTCCGGGTCGTCGACCTCGAGCCCTTCGACGTCGCCCTCCTCGACCTCAAGATGCCGAAGGCGACCGGCCTGGAGGTCCTGCATCGCTTGAGGGTCGTCCGCCCGGAGACCGCGGTCGTCATGATCACGGGCCAGGGGACGATCGACACGGCCGTCGAGGCGATGAAAAACGGCGCGATCGACTTCGTCGAGAAACCGTACGACCTGGAATCCCTTCGGCGCACCCTCCGGTCCGTCGAGGACGAGCAGAAGGCGAAGGCCGCCATCGGGAGCGTCCTCGGCGCCGAGTCGAAGATCGCGGGCGTCTTGCAGGAGGCGGGGAACCGCAAGGCCCTCCTGTGCGTGTTGGGTCCGAAGGGGACGCCACCGAAGGGCGCGTCCCGCGTCTTGCGGATCGACGCGGACGCACGGCCGCCCGACGTCTTCACCCCGTCCCAGCTGTTCCACCTGAACGCCGCGATCGACACGTTCGTCGGCGCGGCGCATCGACCCGTCATCTTCGCCGCCGACCTCGCGATGCTCGAGGCCCTCCACGGTCGCGCGGACATGCGCCTCTGGATCCGCCACATGAGCGGGAAGGTGGGGTCGAAGGGCGGCACCTTGGTCCTGGGGAGCCTCGAACCCTCCCTCGCTTCGGAGATCGGGGACGAGCGGGAGCCGGAGGCCCACTCCGAGGGCCTCCAGGGAATGCTCGAATCCCTTGCGAACCCGATCCGCCGCGCGGTCGTCGGCTACGTCTTCACATCGGGTCCGGTCGCGTACTCGTCCATCCTGAAGAAGAACTTCGTCGATTCGTCGTCGAAGCTGTCCTTCCACCTGCAGAAGCTCCAATCCGACGGACTCCTCCGGAAGGTGGACGCGGGCCACTACGCCGTCACCGACGCGGGCCAGCGGGCGTGGAACATCGTGCGCGCGCTGTCCGACCAAAAACAGCCGTCGCTCCTGATATCAAAAGCGTGAACATCTCCCGGTCGCGGCACCGCGGGCTCCTTGTCAATCGGCCTCAACTGCCCGATATATATCGCTCCGGCCACATCCGTTGCATTAGGAAAGGACGATGATCCTCATGCCGCAGGAACCGGAGCAGACGAACGCGACGATCCTCGTCGTCGACGATGACGAGGGCGTCCGCGAGAACCTCGCCGAACTCTTCGAACTGTTCGGCTACGCGATCTTGACCGCCGGGAACGCCCCGGAGGCGATCCAGAAGCTGACGGTCAAGGAAGTCGACCTGCTGCTCACGGACTACCGCATGCCCGGTCCGAACGGCGTCGAGCTGATCGAGGCCGCGCGGAAGGTGAAGCCGCGACTGAAGGCGATCCTCATGACCGCGTTCGGGGACAGCTTCACGGAGATCGAGAGCGTGCGGCGCGGCGCGATCGGGTACGTGAACAAGCCGTTCGAGGCGGACGAGATCACGAGCCTCGTCGGCCGGATCCTCGCCCTGAAGGAGGACTGAACGAGATGGAACCCTTGCAGTTGAGCCAGACCGTGATGGACGAGTACGCCGCGCGAATCCTCCTCGGCACCTTCGACCGGGCCGCGTCGGCCCTCGATTTGAGCCGCCGGTTCGGCATCCCAATCGCCGCCTGCTACCGCCGGATCAAGGAACTGGAGGCCCTCGGCCTCGTGTTCTGCGAGCGGGAACTGCCTTCCCGCAACGGGAAGGGGCTCCAGATGTTCCGGTCCCGGCTCAAGTCCGTCCGCGTCACCCTCGAAGACGGGAACCTCCGGGCTCGCGTCGAAGTGGGACCGCCGGGCGTCCTGGCCGGCCCGCAGGGCGAGGTCCTCGAGCAGGTCCTGAACCTCCGAGGGCCGATGGTCCCCGCGTAGGCCTTTGTACCCTCCGCGGATTCCGTGGCATGGTCGATGCCGACACGTCCGTCGGTCAGCTTCGGACCCGGGTCGCGGAGTTCGTCCGCGCGCGGGCGTGGGAATCCTTCCACGTCCCGAAGGACCTCGCGATCGCCCTCTCGATCGAGGCGTCGGAGCTCCTCGAGGTCTTCCTTTGGCGGGATCGCGGCCCTCCGGCCGACTGGCCCGGCGACGTCCGCCAGGCGGTCGCCGACGAGCTCGCGGACGTCCTGATCTACGGCCTGAGCCTCGCGAACGCCGTCGGGCTGGACCTGTCCGAGGCGATCTCCGAGAAGCTCGTCCAAAACGAGGCGAAGTACCCCGCGGAGCGGTTTCGGGGCCGCCTCCCTTGATCCTCGGCCTCGAGGCCGGTCAAGCGGAATCGTCTGGGGGCCTTTTAGCCTAGGACATCCAAACTCCATCCATTTCCCGGTGCAGGGAAGAGACACAGGGAGAGGCTCGCGATGGAACCAACCACGAGGACCCCGGATCCAGGTCGGTCCCGGACCACGCGAGTCCTCGTGGTCGACCCCAACGAAGAGCATCAGATCGAGGCCGTCGCGGCGATCGCCCAGCGGGGCATCGAGGTGAAGGCCACCTCCTCCGCCCGCGAAGGCCTTCGGCTGCTCCAGGGCGCCCCGTTCGATGCGATCGTCGTCGACTCGAAACTGCGGGACGTGCCCGCGCTCGAACTGCTCAAGGACCTGGCCCGCGCCTTCCCGCAGACCCCTCGGATCTTCCTGGTGCCGCAGGGGGGCGACGAGATCGCCCTCCGCGGCCTCGACGCGGGGGCCACGGCCTTCGTCATGAAGAGCCCGAGCTTCCGCATCCTCATCCCCGCGGTCGTCGATCGTCAGGTCCGGGAGGTCCGCGCGAGGCGTGGCATGGAGGATGCCCTCGGTGAGAGCCAGCGCGTGCTCTCGACCCTGATGAGCAACCTCCCCGGGATGGCCTACCGGCGGCGGAACGATCCTCCGCGGTGGACCTACGAATTCGCGAGCGACGGATCGCAGGCGCTGACGGGCTATTCGCCCGACGAGTTCCGCCGAGGCACCGTGGGCTTCTCCCAGCTCATCCACCCGGACGACCGAGACCGGGTCGCCCGCGCCGTCGCCGCGGCCATCGAGACGAAGCGACCGTACCAAATCCTGTTCCGGATGCGGACCGCGTCGGGCGCCGAGAAGTGGGTATGGGAGCAGGGCCGCGGCGTCTACGGTCCCGACGGCGCGGTCCGGAGCTTGGAAGGCTTCATCAGCGACGTGACGGAGAAGGAGGCCACCCGGGAGCAGCTGGAGCGGTCGGAGCGGCTGTACCGCGCCCTCTTCGAGGAGGCGTCGGACGGCATCCTGCGCCTGGACGAGGCCGGCCGGGTGACCGCGATCAATCCTGCGGCGGTGGAGTTCCTGGGCCGGCCCGCCTCGGAGATTGTGGGCCATGCCGTCGCCGATTTCCTGCTGCCCGAGGATGCCCCGCGCGCTCGTCGCTTCCTGGAGGGCGTCTTGGCGGGAGAGCCCGCGCGGGAGACGTTCGAGACGACGATCGTCTCGCGGACGAAGGGACGGCGGACGATCGAGATCGCCGGGCGCAGGCTCCAGGGGGGCCCGGGACCCGCGGCCGTCGAGGTCATCGCGCGGGACATCACGGAGCGACGCGAACTGCTGAAGAAAATCGCGGATTCGGAGCGCCTCGCCTCGCTCGGCCGCATCGCCCTCTACGTCGCCCACGAGATCAACACGCCCCTGACGAGCATCTCCCTCCTGACCGCCGCCGTCGAACACCGGCTGACAGACCCCGAGGCGCGGGAGAAGCTCGGGAAGATCCACGCCCAGCGGCGGCGCGCCGCGGCGATCGTCTCCGGGCTCCTGAATTTCTCGCGGCCCCAGCGGGTGGAAGGGAAGGACACGGACCTGCACGAGCTCGTGCAGGCGGCCGTGGAGCACGTCGAGTCCCATCGGAGGCCCGGGGTCTCCCTCTTCGCGGACATGGACCCCCATCCGGTCGTCGCGCGCGTGGACCCGCCCCTGATGGAGTCGGTCTTCGTGAGCCTCTTGCGGAACGCGCTGGAGGCGACGACCGCGGGGTCCGTCGTCGTTCGATTGACGGAACAGCCGGATCACGTCGTCGTCCGGGTTTCGGACACCGGGACCGGAATGTCGAAGCAGGTCCTGGAGAGGCTGTTCGAGCCCTTCTTCACCACGAAGAAGTTCGGGCACGCGACGGGACTCGGCCTGGCCTGGAGCAAGAAGATCGTCGAAGGTCATGGGGGGACCCTCGAGGTGAGCTCGAAGCCCGGCGAGGGGTCCGTCTTCACGATCCTCCTGCCGAGGCGACCGGAGGGGACCGCCCTGGCCGAGGCCGGGTCCTCCGTGGCCATGGGTCCGTCGGAGGATTCCGAGAAGCCGCGGCAGGGAGCTTCAGCCGCGTGAGGCACGTTTCCCGGCATCTCCCCTTGGATACCGATCCGCCGTGACGAATCCTCGATCGAGGGAGAGAGACCGCAACGCCTCGTAGGCGAATTCCGCGAGGGGTTCGAGGTTCGCCGCGTCTTGCCGGTTGTACTCGAGCAAGAGGTACAAGGCATCGTCATCGCCGGCGCGGTAGGAGTGCCAGAGGCGGACCGCATCGGACCCGCGCAACGCGGCCGTCTCGTCGGTCCGGGAGATCCCCATCTCCGCCTCGATCGACTTCAGGCCTCCCGCGAAGCCGAGGCGCCGGAGGGGATGGACCAGGTCCACGTGGATCTGGTCGAGGCACAACCGCGGGAACGCCTTCCGGAGGAACGGGACATCGAAGCTCGAGCCGTTGAAGGTCACGAGGAGCTTGGCCCGCGGCAGGGCCGTGGGGAGGTCCTCCAAGTTGTCTCCCTGGACAAAGGACCGCGCCCGGCGGCCGTCGTAGAGGCCCACGACGGTGAGGGCACTCCGCCCGATCGAGAGCCCCGTCGTCTCGATGTCCAGGTACACCGCGTCGCGGCGAAAGTCCTTCCACGCCCGCCAACGGTCTCGCGGCGGCAGCCTCGAAGCGAAGTACCGGTGGCGGCCACGCCGCAAGGCGTCCGCGGAACGGCCCAGCTCCTCCTCGATTCGGCGCGCGAGGGGCCATCCGACCCGGGCCGGACGTCGGTCCGCGGAGAAGTCGTCCCAGGTCCGGATCCCGGACCGCCAGAGGCGTTCCTCCGTCCGATGGCCGACGCCAGGAATGTGGACGAAGGTCTCTCGCAGCAAGGCCGCGCCCGCGGACGAAGGAGGGAGGCATAGGCCTTCTTCGGGGGTGGCCGGACCGCGAGAAAGGATTAACCACGCGGGTCCAATCGCGACGCGTGTTCGAGGTCCGCGAGCGCGACGGACTCGGTCGGATTGGGAGGATGGAGACCCGGCACGGGCGCGTGACCACACCGGCCCTCCTCCCGGTCGTCAACCCGAACCGGCCCATCGTCCCGGCGGAGGAACTCGCGCGCGAGTTCGGCTCCGAGATCCTGATCACGAACGCCTACATCCTGGGGAAGGGCCCCCTCCGGGAGGCCGTCCTGCGGCAGGGCGTCCACGACCTCTTCGGCTTTTCCGGCGCCGTCATGACGGATTCGGGCGCGTTCCAGTCCCACGTCTACGGCGGGGTCGACGTGACAAACGCCGAGGTAATCGAGTTCCAGAAGCGGATCGGATCGGACCTGGGGACCGTGCTCGACGTGTTCTCCGAGCCATCCCATGACGCCGCGCGCGCGGCGGCGGACGTCGAGGAGACCGGCCGGCGGACCCGGGAGGCGGAGGCCCTTCGCGGGGACATGGATCTCGTCGGAGCCGTCCAGGGAGGGCTGCATGCGGACATCCGAGAGCGGTGCGCGCGAGAGATTTCCGTCCTCGGGGTTTCCGTGTGCGCGATCGGCGGCGTCGTCCCCCTCCTCGAGGCCTACCGATTCCGGGATCTCGTCCGGGTGGTCATCGCATCAAAGAAGGGCTTGGATCCGTCCAAGCCGGTCCACCTGTTCGGCGCGGGCCATCCCCTCGTGTTCCCGCTCGCGGCCCTCCTCGGCTGCGACCTGTTCGATTCCGCCTCGTACGCGAAGTACGCGCGGGCCGGTCGCATGCTGTTCCCGGAGGGGACCCGGCACGCCTCCGAGGTCGGCGAGAGCCCCTGCCTCTGTCCGGTTTGCCGCGAGCACGCGATGACGGAGATCGCGACCACGGAAGGTCTCCTCGCGCGGCACAACCTCCACGTCTGCTTCGCGGCGATTCGCGAGGTCCGGAGGGCGATCGCGCACGGCGACCTGTGGGAGCTCGCGGAACGCCGGGCCCGGGCCCACCCGGAGCTGCTCCTCGCCCTCCGGGAGCTTCGGCAGCACAACGATTTCCTCGAAGCGTTCGAACCCGTGTCCCGGCGCGGCGCCCTGTACTACGTCGGACCGGAGACCGCCCACCGCCCGGTCCTCCATCGATTCCGCCGGCGGCTCCGGGAACGGTATGTGCCGCCGGCCGCGAAAGGGCTCGTCGTACTGCCGGAGGGCCCTCGCCCCTTCGCCAACCATCGTGCGGCCGATGTCGAGCGGATCCTCGCGGTCGCCGACGTGCATCCGGTCGTCAAGTCGGCATGGGGACCGGTCCCGCTCGAGCTGGACCATGTCTGGCCGATGTCCCAGTCGATCGTCCCGGAATCCTTCGACGTGGAATCGCTCGAGGCCGCGGAGGTCTTCTTCCGAGAATGGGCGGCGGGCTCAGGCTATCCGTTCGGACTCCTGTGGGAAGGAAGACCGAGTCTCGACGACCTCCGGACGCGGGCGCCGGGCACGCGGGTCGTGGACTGGAACGCGGCGCGGGTCCGAGCGACGGCCGACTTCCAGTTCGGTCGCGGGGCCGCGGACGCCCTCCTGGATGGGACCGTCTCGTTCGTTGTCTCGAAGAACACGGGGAAGGTCCGCAATGTGCTCGTCGACGGAGACCATGTCCTCTCCTTGCGCGCGGAGGACGGCCTGTTCACCCTGAAGGCTGCGGGCGCACGACGACTCCACCGGGCGTTCGGACCGCCGCGGCTCCGCGTTGTGGTCGAAGCGGACGCGGTCCCGTTCCATCGGGAAGGGAAGAACGTCTTCGCGGGGTTCGTGGCGGAGGCGGACCCCGACTTGCGTCCCGGCGACGAGGCCCTGATCGTCTCGCCCTCCGACGAACTGGTCGCCGTCGCCCAGGTCACGATGAACCGCGGCGAGATGATCGCCTTCCGCCGCGGGCTCGCCGCGCGGGTCCGCGAGGGCGTGCCTCCCTCGCCGTCCGCTCCGCCACGCTGATGCAGGCGAGGTAGTCGTCGAGGGTGTGGAGGAGGCTCATCGCCCCCTCCGCGGACGCGGTCGCCACGAGGGTCCGACCCCGTTGCGTCGTCCGGATGTATCCCTCGTCGTCGAGGGAGACGGCCCGCGCGACCGCCTGGGCCGTGGCGGCATCCTCGAACGAGAGCGTGATCCGCGCGATCGATTTCATCCGAATAGCCCCGGGCAGATTCGAACTGCCGTCGCGGGTTCCAAAGACCCGAATGCTTGACCGCTACACCACGGGGCTGCCCGTGTGGATTTGCGGGGGCGTATAAAGCCCATTGGGGACGACGTGGGCGCGCAGGTCCGTCGCCCGAGCCTCGTCGATCCGGACCCGCACGAACTCTCCGATCGGGACGGGTTCCCGGAGGACGACCTGCCGGTACTCCGCGGTTCGCGCGAGAACGGACCCGTCCTTCCCGGGCTCCGTGATGAGGACCTCGGTGTCCCGCCCGACGAACCGCTCGTGGATCTCCCGCGAGATCCGGAACCGCATCCGCGTCAGGCGCCGCGAGCGTTCTTTCATCCTCCATCCCACGATCTGTTTGGTCATCTTCGCAGCAGGAGTCCCTGCTCGCGCGGAAAACCGGGTCACATTCACGATTTCGGGCCTTGTTCGTTCGACTAGGCGGAGCGTGGCCTCGAAGTCGACGTCCGTCTCCCCCGGGAAACCGACGATGACGTCAGTGGAAAGGGTCATCTCCGGGAAGGATTCTCGGAAGCGGCGTACGATCTCCTCGAACTCGTCGACCGTGTACTCGCGCTTCATTGCCTCGAGGATGGCGTCCGACCCGCTCTGGACGGGCAGGTGGAGGAAGGTGAAGACCTTCGAAGACCTGAACGCCTCAATCAGGTCGTCGACGATCGGGTAGACGGTCAGGGGATCCGCCATCCCGACCCGGACGCGGAAGGTCCCAGGGATTTCCTGGATAGCCTGGAGGAGGTCCGCCAAATTGCATCCTGTATCCAGGCCGTACGCCGCGGTATCCTGACCCGTCAGCTTGATCTCCCGCGCGCCGTGCTCGACGTGTCCGCGGATTTGTGCGACGATGGCTTCGATCGGATACGACGAGACTCGGCCCCGGGCGACCCGCGTGATGCAGTATGTGCAACGGCCTGCGCACCCCTGGGCGATCGGGACGATCGCGTCGTGCCAGCCGAGGGATTCGGACTCCACCTCGGCCGCGCGGGTCCCGCACGCGGTTCCGGCCCCGAGAAGATCCACGATCTGCGGCCATTTCCTCGGCGGGAGGAGCAGCGCGCGGGGCACGGTCGCGAGGACGCGCTCCCGCTGGGCGGCGGCCATGCACCCCGCGACGACGAGGGGCTTGTCGAATGAGGCCAGTTCCGCCATGCGGCGGACCATCGCCCGTTCCGTCGTCTCGACGACCGTGCACGTGACGAGGACGTGGGCGTCTGCCTCCGCCTCGGACCGGGTCACCGTATGTCCGCGATCGACGAGCGCCCCCGCCATGAGGCGCGCCTCCCCATAGTTCTGCGTGCACCCGTGCGCCTCGACGAAGATCCTCAAGGGGCCCGTCGATGGACGGCCCGGTATTTTCCAATTTTGCGCTTCAGAACACAACGCTTATGCCGCGTCGCCGTATGGACGGAGCCATGCAGTCCGGCGACGAAGCCCTTCTGTCGTCATCGCCACCGGAGAGCGGCCCCATGCCGCAGTCGGCTCCCGCCCGGAGTCCCCAGCACGAGCTGCGGAACCGGACGAAGGCCGCGAAGCTTCGGGCCAAGGCCGCGAAGGCCCGGATGAAGGCGAGCCGCATGAAGGAGCGGGCGCACCACCTGAGCGATAAAGCGTCCCAGTGGGAAGCCCGCGCGAACCAGCTCGACGGGATCTCGGCGCCGACGGCTCAGTCCGCCGAGAGCGGCTGAACCCGGCGCGGAACCACGGGGATGTCGAGTCGCGGAGGGACCGCATAGCCCCGCTCCGTGACCGCGTTCACATATTCCGTCTCGAGATACCAAGAGAGGACGGCGCTATCCGTCTTCGTGAGTTTGCACATGTCCCATCCCGGGCGTCGATTCCGGGCTCATCGGGGATAAGGATTTGTCAACGTCGAGGCCGCCGTTCGACGCCTCCGCGTTTCGTGTAAATACGCGAAATGGAGGGCCGAAGGTTGATGGGGTCGGACGCGTCTCGCGAGTTCGGTGGTCCGGACGGCGCGGAAGATTGTCTACGACGAGATCGACGAGTACATCGGCGGGCTCGCGAATCGCGGGGATCCCGCGCTCCAGGAGGTCGAGACGCAAGGCGTCCGCGAGGAGTGGCCGATCGTCGGACCTGCCGAAGGGAGCCTCCTCCACATCCTCGCCCGCTCGATCCGCGCGACGCGGATCCTGGAGCTCGGCACCGCGATCGGCTATTCCGGGACGTGGCTCGCGCGCGCCCTCCCGGAGGGCGGGGAACTCGTCACGGTCGAGCACCGCTCGGAGACCGCCGCGATCGCGCGGAGGAACTTCGAGAAGACGGGCGTCGCGCCGAAGGTCAAGGTCTTCGTCGGCCACGCGCAGTCGGTCCTGCGGGACCTCAAGGGTCCCTTCGACCTCATCTTCAACGACATCGACAAGGCCGGCTACCCGGAGGCCCTCGACCCGTGCATCAAGCGGCTGCGGATCGGCGGGCTCCTCGTGACGGACAACGTCCTGTGGTCCGGGGAGGTCGCCCGGCGGGACAAGTCCCAGGAGACGGCCGCGATCCGGACGTACAACGAACGCCTGGCGAAGGACCCGCGGATGATCGCGTCGATCGTCCCCCTGCGCGACGGCGTCTCGATCGCCCTCAAGGTGCGGGACTGAGCCCGCCGCGGCATTAATACGGCGCAGCCGCCTTCCGCACAACCCCATGGCCCAGAAGCGGCCCCGACCCGATCACATCTTCGTCGAGACGGACGGTCAGGTCTACCTCGTCCGGGACGGGGAGGGATTCCGCTTCCCGAGGGCAGACGAGTCCCTTCCCTTTCCGACGGAACCGAACGGGGTCATGGACTTCGGCGCGGAACGCGTGATCGTGCGGAAGCCCCGGCTCGACCACCATCCCGAGGAATGGATCGGCCGCGACGAGGTGTTCGAGCGGACGGATATCGATCCGATCGTCAAGCGCGCGATCTACACGACGATGATCCGGTGCGTCTCCGAGGTCATCCTCTCGAAGGGCCCCCGGGTCCTCATGGTCAAGGCGATCCGCGGCTTCTCGAAGGGATACTGGAACATCCCGGGCGGCTTCATGGACTATGGGGAGGGGCCCGAGGCCGGGGCCGAGCGGGAAGCGGCAGAGGAGATCGGCGTCGACGCGGCCCTGGACGGCCTCCTCAACGTGTACGTGTCCGGCTTCCCCGGGAAGCCCGCCTACACCCTGGGTTTCGTCTACAAGGGCCACGTGGCCTCCGAACGGTTCCGCGTGAAGCCCGACGAGATCGAGGAGGTCGGCTGGTTCACCGTGGACAAGGGCCTCACGCTCACCCGGAATCCGTTCGCGAAATGGGGGCTCGTCGACTTCTTCTGCCAATCGCCGGAGGCCCGGCGCGCTCTGCGGGTGAAGCGCCACGGGCTGTCGGAAGACGCTCGCCCACACAGCCAGCCGACCGTCTTCCTGGATCGAGACGGCGTGATCAACCGCGGTCGGCCCGGATACGTCCGGACGCCGGAACAGGTGGAGTTCCTCCCCAGGGCGATCGAGGGGATGGGGCTCCTCCAGGACCGCGGGTGGCGCCTCGTCATCGTGACAAACCAGGACGCCGCGGGGTGGAAGCTCGTCCCGGAGCGGCAGCTCGCCCGGATCCACGATCGGATGATCGAGACCCTGCGGAAGAAGGGAGTCCGGGTCGCGGAGATCTACTATTGTCCCCATCACGTCCTGTCCGATTGCGCCTGCCGCAAGCCGCGACCCGGGATGCTCCTGGCCGCGGCGCGAGACCTCGGCGCGCGCCCGCGGGCGGCCTGGATGGTCGGGGACAAGCCCCTCGACGTCCAGACCGGGCGGGCGTTCGGATGCCGGACCGCCTGGGTCGGCCCCCCTTCCTGGCGGCAGCGGTTCGAGGCCGAGGTGCGGCCGTGGGCCCCCGACCTCGTAGCGGACGACCTGAAGGACGCCGCGAGAGCCATCGTCGCGTCAGAGGCTCCCAGCCCGGGGCACCGCCCGCGACCCGCGGCTCGGCCGATGAAAAAGTCTTAGCCACGGTGGGCCTTGCTGCGGATGCGGGTGAGGCGCACGGTCCAGGAGTACGGCCTCTTCATCGGCGGGAAGTGGAGGAAGTCCGAAGGGAAGCGGTTCGAGACGCGCAATCCGGCGACCGGCGAGGTCCTCGCGACGTTCCCCCTCGCCACGAAGGACGAACTCGGTGAGGCCGCGCGGGCCGCGAAGGGCGCCTTCGAGAAATGGCACAAGACGCCCGCACCCCGCCGCGGGGAGTTGTTGCTGGAGGCCGCCCGGATCTTCCGGCGAAAGAAGGAGGAACTCGGGCGGATCGTGACCACGGAGATGGGGAAGGTGATCGCCGAGGGCCGGGGCGACGTGCAGGAGGTGATCGACTTCTACGAATACGCCGCGGGCGAAGGCCGTCGGATGTTCGGCGAGACGGTCCCTTCCGAGCTGCCGAACAAGATGTGCCTCACGATCCGCGTGCCCGTCGGGCCGGTCGGCCTGATCACCCCTTGGAACTTCCCGATGGCGATCCCGGGGTGGAAGAGCGGGGCCGCGTTGATCGCTGGATGCCCGTTCATCCTGAAGCCGTCGAGCCTCACGCCCCTCTGCGCCGCGAAATTCGTCGAAGTCCTCGACGAGGCGGGCTTCCCTCCCGGCGTGGTCAACATGTTGACCGGCAGCGGGTCCGTCGTCGGGGACGGCCTCGTGGCCCACCCGGACATCCGGGCGATCTCCTTCACCGGCGGCGTGGACACGGGGCGGCACGTGTACGAGGGCGCCGCGAAGAAGATGATCAAGGTCGGCCTCGAGCTCGGCGGGAAGAACCCGATCCTCGCGATGGACGACGCGGACCTCGAGCTCCTCATGGACGGCGTCATGTTCGGCGCCTTCGGGACCGCCGGGCAGCGGTGCACCGCGGCCTCCCGCCTGATCGTCCACCAGAAGATCTACGATCAGGTCGTGGAGGAGCTCACGGCCCGAGCGGAGAAGCTTCGGGTCGGCAATCCGATCGACGAGAAGACGGACATGGGCCCAGTCGCCTCCGAGGACCAGGAGAAGAAGGTCCTCGAGTACATCGAGGTCGGCCGGAAGGAAGGAGACACCCTTCTCACGGGAGGCGAGAAGCTCACGGGAGGGGCGTTCGACAAAGGCTTCTTCATCGCCCCGACCCTGTTCGCGGTGGACCGCCGGAAGCGGCTCGCTCTCGAGGAGATCTTCGGGCCGGTCCTCAGCGTGTTGAAGGCGAAGGACTTCGACGACGCCGTCGCGATCGCGAACTCCGTCAAGTATGGGCTCAGCTCCTCAATATATACGAAGGACTTGCGGTGGGCCTTCCGGGCGATGCACGAGCTCGAGGCGGGCATCACGTACGTGAACGCGCCGACGATCGGGGCCGAGGTCCAGCTCCCCTTCGGCGGGATCAAGGAGACCGGGCCCACGGACACCCGCGAGGCAGGCCCGACCGCACTGGAGGAATTCACGTACTGGAAGACGATCTACGTGGATTACTCGGGACGCCTCCAGAAGGCCCAGATCGATACGGAGAAGCTTTCCCGCGGTTGATCGATCGCCACCGTGAGTTTCGGCGACGTTGTTATCGTTAAATAACGATAACAGCAGCGGTCGACCTCAGCCTAGGGCGACGACTCCTCCGATCAGTCCAACGAGAACTCGTACTCCCGGACGACTCGACACGCCTGGACCCAATAGCGGTCGTAAAATTCCGTGCGGCCTCGCTCCTGGGTCGCCCGGTGCTCGGGCTGGGTCCGCCAGGCCTCGAGGGCCTCTTCGTCCTTGAACCTCACGATGTCGATTTCTTCTCCATCGTCCGACCGATACCCCTTGATCGAGATGAATCCGGGAATCGCTTCGACCAGTTCGTGCATCCGCCGGGAGGTCCGGCCATACTCCCGCTCGTCGGCCCCTGGCCGCAAGTGGGTCTTGAAAATCACGACGATTTCCTTGGGCTCTCCGACCCGTCGATACGTCACCCGCCTCCGCCCCCGAGCATCTCCTTGCTCGGGCCTGTGAGGTGTCGCGGGTCCAATACCTTTTCCGCTTCCTGGGCGCTCAAGATTCCCTTCTCGATCACGATCTGCTTCACGGTCTTCCCGGTCCGGCCGGCTTCCTTCGCGATCTCCGCCGCCTTCTCGTAGCCGATGATCGGGTTCAGGATCGTTGCAATCGCAGGGCTCGACTCCGCGTACCGCTGGAGGACGTCGATGTTCGCGCTGATGCCATCGACGCACTTATGCGCGAAGACCCGGGCCACGTTCGACAAGAGTTCGATGTTCTGGGAGAGCCTCTGGGACATGACCGGCATCATCGTGGACAGGTCGAGGTTCGAGTGCGTGTCCGCGACCGTGATCGCGACGTCGTTGCCGATCACGGTGACGCCGACCTGCATGACCGCCTCCGGGATGACCGGGTTCACCTTGCCCGGCATGATCGAGGAACCGGGTTGGATCGCGGGGAGGTTCAGCTCCCGAAGGCCCGTGTGGGGCCCTGACCCGAGCCACCGCAAGTCGTTCGCGATCTTGACCATCGACGCCGCGACGGTCCGGATCATCCCGCTCGCCTCGACGAGCGCGTCCTGGGCCGCCTGGGCCTCGAAGTGGTTCTCCGTGACCCGGAACTTCGTGTTCGTCGCCGCGCTGATTTTCTCGACGACTCGGCCCGGGAATTCGGGGTGAGCATTGATTCCGGTCCCGACGGCGGT
>DASQXV010000128.1:0-2328 GCA_035639595.1 Thermoplasmata archaeon
GTCGAGATCCCCTTCGACGACCTGTGGCGCGAGGAGGTCACGATGACGTCAAGCTATGGAGGGAGCCCCCGCGACCTCGGGGAGTCGATCACGCTGCTCTCCGAAAAACGAGTCTCCGTGGGGGACCTGATCACCCACGTCCTGCCCCTCGCGGAGGCAGGGAAGGGATTCCGTCTCGTCGCCCACGCGAGGAATTCGCTGAAGGTCGTCCTCCGGCCGTGAATCTGGTGGCCTGAGCCGGAGGCTCCTCCCGAGACGGATCCGAGTCGACTTCCCGTCAGCTCACTTGCTCGTCGTTCCGACGTCGGCCCCCGCTCGCATCGTCGACGGTGCGTCGCCAAACGCGGGCCCGGGGGTGACCTCCTCCCAGATCTTGGTGTCCTTCGTCTCCGGCAGCCACTTCATGCCAATGAGGAACGTCATCAGAGGAACGAGGACAACCCAGCTCAGGCCGAGGTAGATGTTGCCCGTCGCCGCGATTATCCCGAACACGATGAACGGCGTGAAACCTCCGAACTCGCCGTTGCCAAGGTGATAAGGTACGGAGAGGGCGGTGTACCGGATTCGGGCCGGGAAGAACTCGACGAGGAAGGCGGCGATCGGACCGTAGACCATCGTCACGTAGATGACCTGGATGAAGACCAGGGCCGTCATGACAGGGACGTTCAACGGTTTCCCGAACTCAAGCATTCCGGCGTAAATCGGAATGTAGGTCACGGCCGCCAAGAGGCATCCGGCCATCATGATCTTCTTCCGTCCAATCCGATCGGACAGCTTGCCGAACACGATAAAGAACGGTGTGGCCAAGATCAGGGCGACAAACATGATCAAGTTCGAGGTGACCGAGTCGATCACCAGGCCAAATTCCTTGCGTTGCATGACGAATAGCGCGAGGAACTGACCCGTGTACCACACGACCGCCTGGCCCGAGGTGGCGCCCAACAAGGCCAGCAGGATCAGCTTCCAATTGGCCTTGCTCGCGAGCGCCTCCCTGAGCGGCGTCCGGGACGTCCGGCCCGCGGCCTTCAACCGGGAGAACAGGGGTGTTTCCTTCAATTTCCATCGGATGTACAGGGAAATCACCACAAGGACAAGCGACAGAAGGAACGGAAGTCGCCAGCCCCAATCCGCGAACGTCGCCTTCCCCAATCCGAGCTGGGTTCCGAGGATGACCCCGATCGAAATGAAGAGGCCCACGGTCGCGGTGGTCTGGATGTAGCTGGTCCAATATCCCCGCTTTTCATCCGGCGCATGCTCCGCGACGTAGATGACCGCGCCTCCGTACTCGCCGCCGAGCGCAAGCCCCTGCATGAGCCGCAGGAATACCAGGATGGTCGGCGCCAGGAGGCCAATGTGAGAATATTCCGGCATGACCCCGATTGCAGCGGTGCCCACGCCCATGATCGTGACCGTCAAAAGGAACGCGTATTTCCTCCCGACGAGGTCGCCAATACGTCCGAAGAACACCGCGCCAAACGGTCGGACCGCAAAGCCGGCCGCATACGTCGCGAGGAAGGAGAGGAAGTTGATGGTCGGGTCGTTGGACACGGCAAAGAACTTCGGCGTCAGGATGAAACCGAGAGTTACGAAGATGTAGAAGTCGTACCATTCGATGATCGTGCCCGACGACGCCGCGGCCACGATGTACCGCATCGAGAAGCGAGATCCCGTCCCCTGCGCGCCTTCAGCCAACCCGACCCCCTCGGCCATGCGTGCGATAACCTGACACGCCTCTAATAGGGACAGGTTTACAGACGACACCATCTGTGTTCGCCAACTGTCCAACGGGAGGGGCGCCTTCGACAAACGCCGTGAAATCTCGCGGGCGGGACCTGCGTCCATCACACTTGATTCGTTACCATCTTTAAGCGAAAACGATGGTACGGCGGCCGTGAGGCGGACTCGGGTCAGTCCGCGGGTGATCGCGCATGGTCGTCTCCAGTGCCACGATTGACAGCCTCTTGAAGGAGAAGGAACAGTACCCGCCGCCCGGGCCCTTCCGGAAGGCGGCCCTCGTCAAGGACGATTCCCTGCGGAAAGACGCCGCGAAGGACCCCGAGGCCTTCTGGGCTCGGATCGCGAAGGACTTCGCCTGGATCCGCCCCTGGACGAAGGTCCTCGAGTGGGATTTGCCCTTCGCGAAGTGGTTCGTCGGGGGCCAGCTGAACGTCTCCGCGAACTGCCTCGACCGACATCTCGCAGGGCCGCGGCGGAACAAGGCCGCGATTGTGTGGGAGGGGGAGCCCGGGGACCGACGCGTCCTGACGTACCACGACCTATGGCGGGAGGTCAACCGATTCGCGAACGTCCTCAAGGGCCTGGGCGTCA
>DASQXV010000129.1:0-3158 GCA_035639595.1 Thermoplasmata archaeon
GGCCACGTCCGGGCTCGTGGCGGACGCGCGGGTCCTCGTGGACTACGCCC
Organism: Thermoplasmata archaeon; assembly: GCA_035639595.1. GTDB lineage: Archaea > Thermoplasmatota > Thermoplasmata > RBG-16-68-12 > RBG-16-68-12 > RBG-16-68-12. Next base: position 51 of record DASQXV010000129.1, read on the forward strand.
GCCTCGTCGCCCAGATCAACAAGGTCACGTACAGCGAGCGGATCGGCGTCGACCTGCTCGTGAAGCGGATCTGCGACTACAAGCAGAACTACACCCAATATGGCGGGGTGCGGCCCTTCGGCACGGCCCTCCTCGTGGCGGGCGTCGACGACCTCGGCACCCATCTGTTCGAGACGGACCCCAGCGGCGCCCTGGTGTCGTACAAGGCCGGGAGCATCGGCCAGGGCCGGCAGGCCGTGATGGAGCTCCTCGAGGAAAAGTACAAGGAAGGGATGACCCAGGACGATGCGATGATCCTGGGGCTCGAGGCTCTCCAAAAGGCGGCCGAGGGGGAGAAGCTCGATGCGCGCGCGATCGAGGTCGGCCTGATCGTCGAGGGCGAGAAGTTCCGTCGCCTCGCGGAGTCGGAAGTGGGCCAGTACCTCACGCGGGTCCCCCACGCCTCCTAGGCGAGGTCATGCCCAAAGAGCTCCGGTCGGACCGCCGGGACGATATCTTCAAGGAATACGTCATCGCGCGGTTCGAGAAGGCCGGGGAGAAGTTCGAGGTCCTCGTGAAGCCGGAGGCCGTCCAGAGGATCCGCGACGGCAAGGAGGTGGACCTCCTGCGGGAACTCGCGATCGACGAGATTTTCCGCGACGCCCACAAGGGCTCGAAGGCGTCCGAGGACAAGATGTCCGAGTTCTTCGGGACGACGGACCCCCTCGCGGTCGCGAAGCAGATCATCCAGCGCGGCGAGATCCAGCTGACGACGGAGCAGCGCCGACAGATGCTCGAGGCGAAACGGAAGCAGATCGTCCAGTACATCGCCGCGAACGCGATCAACCCCCAGACGGGCGCCCCCCACCCGCCGCAGCGGATCGAGATCGCGATGGACGAGGCCAAGGTCCACATCGACCCCTTCAAGGGGGTCGAGGAGCAGGTCAAGGACGTCCTCGACGGGCTGCGACCCCTCCTCCCGATCCGGTTCGAGAAGGTCCGAATCGCGGTCAAGCTGAGCGCGGAAGACAGTGCGAAGTCGTACGGGGACATCAAGGCCTTCGGGACGATCTTGAAGGAGGAGTGGGCCGCGACGGGCGCGTGGATCGGCGTCGTGGAGATGCCCGCGGGGATGCAGACGGAGTTCCTGGAGCGGCTGAACGCGAAGACGAAAGGCAACGTCGAGACCCGGGTGCTCAAGGCGGACCAGAGGGTGTAGCGTCCCCGCCGCCACCCAAAGCCTCAAGTAGGCGCCTCCATTGTGACGCGCCGCGTGAGAGCGAACCATCAATGCAGGGCAGTGAGGGACTTCGCCCGATCGTCATTCCGGGCGAGGCGGTCGGCGGCCCCGGGCTAAGACCGGGACCGGGAACCTACCGCGAAGGCGAACGGCTTTTCGCGGCGCAGTTGGGCGTCCGCACGGAGCGGGACGGCCGCGTGACGGTCATCCCGCTGAACGGACGGTACATCCCGCTGCGGGGCGATCCGGTGATCGGCGAGGTCGTCGACCTCGGGCCGTCCCACTGGCTCGTCGACATCAACTCGCCGTATCCCGCGCCCCTCCACGCGACGGAATCCCCCTGGCGCGTCGAGTTCGGCGACACGGCGCGATTCCTGAAGGTCGGCGACGTAATCATGTGCCACGTGCTGAGCGTGGACGAGATCAAGCGCGTCCAGCTGACGATGCAGGAGCACGAGGCCCGGCGCCTGAACGGCGGTATGGTGATGGAGGTCTCTCCGACGAAGGTCCCGCGGGTGATTGGGAAGCAGGGGAGCATGGTCTCCCTGATCAAGGACCTCACGCACTGCCAGATCTACGTCGGGCAGAACGGCCGAATCTGGCTCGACGGGGACGACCGGGACACCGCGATCGCCGCGCGGGCGATCCGCCTGATCGAGGAACGCGCCCAGGCGTTCGGCCTGACGGAGGCCGTGCGGGGGCTGATCGAGGGGGCGCGACGGGAGACCCGAGGGCGAAGGCCCTCCTGAGGAGCGATCGACGCATGGAAGACATCGAGCACATCCAGAAGGAGATGAAATTGATCGACGCGTCCGGCCGCCGCCTGGACGGACGCAAGCCGGACGAACTCCGACCGGTCCGGATCGAGGCGGGCGTCCTGCGCCGCGCGGACGGATCCGCGTACATGGAGTGGGGAGGGAACAAGATCCTCGCGGCGGTCTACGGTCCGCGGGAGGCGCATCCGCGGCACCTCCAGGATCCCGCGAGGGCCCTCGTCCAGTGTCGATACAACATGGCGCCCTTCAGCGTCTCCGACCGGAAACGGCCGGGGCCGGACCGGAGGTCCGTCGAGATCTCGAAGGTGATCTCGGAGGCCTTCTCCGCGGTCGTGTTCAAGGAGCAGTTCCCCCGGACGTCGGTCGACATCTTCATCGAGGTGCTCCAGGCCGATGCGGGCACCCGCTGCGCGGGGCTCACGGCGGCGAGCGTCGCCCTGGCCGATGCGGGCGTCCCGATGCGGGACCTCCTCACCTCGTGCGCTTCGGGCAAGATCGACGGGGTCGTCTGCCTCGACTTGAACAAGGAAGAGGACAACTTTGGCGACGCGGACTGTCCGATGGCCATCGTCCCGCGGACGGGGGAAGTCGTCCTCCTCCAGATGGACGGCCACCTGACCTTCGACGAATTCCAGAAGGCGATGTCTCTGTCCATGGGGGCCGCCCAGCGCCTCTACGAATTGCAGCGAGACGCCCTCCGTCGTCGGTACTCGGTGACCCTCGAAGACATCATGAAGGAGCCGCCCGCGACCGTCCCCGCTCCGGTGGCGGAGCCGGAGCCCGCGCGTCCACCGGAAGACGACTTCGGGCCGGAGGGGATCTGATGGCCGAGGAGATCGTCTCCGAGCTGATGCGCGCCCATGTGTACCGCCTCGCGTCGACCGGGCAGCGGCTGGACGGTCGAGGTCTCGACGAACCCCGGAAGGTCCAGATCGAACGGTCGTTCGTCAAGACGGCGGAGGGGAGCGCGCGGGCGAAGCTGGGGAACACGGACGTCCTCGTCGGGATTAAGATGTCCGTCGGCGAGCCGTATCCCGACACGCCGAACACCGGGGTGCTGTCGACCAGCGTCGAGATGGTGCCCTTGGCCAGCCCGACCTTCGAGGCGGGCCC
>DASQXV010000130.1:0-9793 GCA_035639595.1 Thermoplasmata archaeon
TCGTGGGGTCCAGGCCTCGGATGGTGGCTGCTCCTGATCGGTGTGGTCTCGGGCATCGTCGGGGTCGTCCTGCCCTACCTGAAGAGTCTTCGATCGATGGCCCTCACGGAACCGGGCACCGTCCCGAGATTGCCCTGAAGCCGCGAGATTCGGACGGAATCTTCAAATAGCTGCGCGTCAGATGTCTGTCAGACAAGGGATGGGATTCCGCGTGGCGGTGCCGCGCCGGGATTCTCGTCGATGGCGGTGATGGGATGAAGAAATTTGCCACGGAACTCCGGGGCAAGACCGTTATGACGAACGACGGCCAGATCCTCGGAACGATCGAGAACTTCATTGTGAACACGAAGAGCGGGAAGCTGTCCGACGTCCTCGTCCTGCCGGCGGAGAATGTCCCGACGAAGAAGATGAAGGTGGACCCCGAGGGGCGCCTCATCCTCCCGTTCCAAGGCATGCGCGCCGTGAAGGACGTCGTCGTGATGAATCTCTAGCCTAGGCCGTCAGGGTCGCCTCACACGAGGACGCGCCGCTCCTCCTTGACGACGTTCAGGACGACCTGGGTATAGGTGTTCTCCACGTACTCCATCGACCCGAGTCGCTTGATGAACGCGTCGAGCTCCCGCGTGTTCCTCAGACGCACGACCACGATCGAGTCCCATTCTCCCGTCACGTCGTAGACGTGGGTAACCCGGTCATCCCTCGCGATCCGCCGCTGGACCTCGAGCAGCTTGCCCTTGTGGATCTTCACCCCCACGACGGCCAGGACGTCGTACCCGAGCTTCGCCTCACTGAGGACCGGAACGTAACCGGTGATCACGCCCTCCTCCTCGAGCTTCCGGACCCGGTTCGAGACCGTGCTGAGGCTCGCATCCGCGGACTTCGCGATTTCCCGGAAAGACTTGCGGGCATCCGCGTTCAGGAGACGCAAGATTCGTACATCGAGGTCGTCGAGATTGAGCGAGCGCATCGCATTCCTCCCTGGCCGGGACCGGTCGAATGGTCGACTCGCGGTGGCCCCTGGCCCGGTCTGTCGCACAATGTCTCACCATTGATGAGTCTTCCGGTCATCTGTATGGTTTCTCGAAATAACAGTTTATATATGTGCAGATTTCTGCCGAAACTCGGGACGGTTCGTCGCATCCGTCCCGGCGGGAAGGACATGGCGATTGCGTCGAGTACACCGGCGAAGCCGAAGAAGTCGACCGTGGCTTCGGTGATGAAGCAGATTGAGGCCGAGCGGATTCGTTGGATCGATCTGCAGTTCGTGGACATCCTCGGCGCGCTCCAGCACATCACGATTCCCTCGACCTCCCTCGGAGCGGAGGAGTTCAAGGCTGGGATCGGCAAGCTCGATGGTTCGTCGATTAAGGGGTTCAAGGAGATCCATGAATCGGACATGGTGATGAACCCGGACCCCGCGACCTTCGCGGTCCTGCCGTGGTACGAAGGGGCGCACAAGACCGCGCGGTTCATCGTCGACGTGTACGAAGGAGCAAGCCATGAGCGCTTCACGCGGGATTCACGCTTCATGGCCCAGAGGGCCGTGCAGTTCGCGGCCGAGCAGGGTTTCGATATGACCTATTGGGGACCCGAGATCGAATTCTTCGTCTTCGACGGGATCCGCCTGCTCCCGACGGCAGATCACGTTCGGAACCCGTGGGCCGGCGCGGGGTATGAGATCGTCTCCCGGGAGGCGCCGTGGAGCGACAACGGAGGGAAGGGATTCCCGATCCGGTTCAAGGAAGGCTACTATCCCGCCCCACCCGTGGACAGTCTCCAGGATTTCCGGAACGAGGCGTGCCGCGTCCTGATAGACTCCTTCGGCCTCACGTTGGACGCGCACCACCACGAGGTCGCGACCGCGGGGCAATGCGAGATCGACATGCGCTACGACGAACTCGTCCCGATGGCGGACAATGTCGTCACGTATCGGTACGTGATGAAGATGGTCGCGCACAAGATGGGCATGCTCGCGACGTTCATGCCGAAGCCGATCTTCGGCGACAACGCCAGCGGGATGCACGTCCATCAGAGCCTCTGGACGAAGGGGAAGAACGCGATGTACGACCCCGAGGACGCGTACGCGGAGATCAGCCAGACCTGCCGCTACTACATCGGCGGCCTCATGGACCATGCCCGCAGCCTGTGCGCCTTCACGAACCCCACGACGAACTCCTATCGCCGCCTCGTCCCCGGGTACGAGGCCCCCGTCTTCATCGCCTGGTCCAAGCGGAACCGCAGCGCGAACATCCGGATCCCGATGTACTACAAGGGGATTGAGGCCGCGAAGCGGATCGAATACCGGACTCCGGATCCGGCCTGTAACCCGTACCTCGCGTTCGCGGCGATGCTCTGTGCCGGCCTCGACGGTGTCAAGCGGAAGATCGATCCCGGCAACCCGGTCGACGAGGACCTGTACCACCTGACCGCGCACAAGCGAAAGGAATACGGGGTCCGCGAGCTCCCGGGCTCCCTCAAGGAATCGATCGAGCACCTGCAGACGGACTACATGTTCCTGAAGACCGTGTTCCCGCAGGACCTCCTCGAGAAGTATGAGGAGCTCAAGCTCGACGAGCACCTGCAGACCTCGCTGCGGCCTTCGCCGTACGAGTTCTACCGGTACATGGACGCGTAGCCTCCACAAGGGAGAGCGTGGCCACCGATTCCGGCGACATCGCGTGGGTCCTGGGGGCGACAGCCCTCGTTATGCTCATGACCCCCGCTCTGGGCTTCTTCTATGGCGGCCTGGTCCGGAGGAAGAACCTCGTCTCGACGATCGCCCAGTGCTTCGCCATCTTCGCGGTCGTCAGCTTGGTGTGGGCCCTGTGGGGCTACACGCTGGCCCTAGGACCGTCCTTCAACGGGCTCATCGGGAACCTGTCCGACTTCGGGCTCAACAACGTAGGGATGGTCCCCAATCCCGCGTACTCGTCGACGATCCCGGAGCTCCTGTACTTCGCATTTCAACTGAAGTTCGCGGCCATCACGCCGGCGCTCATCATCGGCGCGTTTGCGGAGCGGATCCGATTCAAGGCCCTCCTGCTGTACATCGTCCTCTGGACCACGTTCGTCTATGTGCCAATCGCCCATTGGAACTGGGGGGACGGAGGTCTGCTCAGGAGCCTGGGCGTCATCGACTTCGCGGGAGGCCTGGTCGTCCACACCTCCGCGGGCCTTTCGGCGGTCGCCGCCGCCTTGGTGATCGGCCGGAGGCAGGGGCTCGACCGGGTCGACGGCCGGCCCAACAACGTTCCCTACGTGATCCTAGGCGGTTCCCTCCTTTGGTTCGGTTGGTTCGGCTTCAACGCGGGGAGCGCCCTCGCGGCGAACGCCCTAGCCGTGAACGCGCTCGTCGTGACGAACCTGGCCGCCGCGGCGGGCACCGTGGGCTGGATGCTGACCGACTGGGTCCGAAAAGGGAAACCATCCGCGGTGGGCATGGCCGTGGGCGCGGTCTGTGGCCTCGTCGCGATCACGCCCGCGTCCGGATACGTCGGCCCGATGGCTTCGATGATCATTGGCCTCGTCGCGGGCGTCCTCTGCAACCAGGTCGCCAGCTGGAGGGCCCGAACGACCCTCGACGATTCGCTGGACGTGTTCGCGGCCCATGGGGTAGGCGGCCTGTGGGGGACCCTCGCTACGGGACTGTTCGCGTCCTCGCTCATCAATCCGGCCGGGCCGAATGGCCTGGTCTTCGGCAACGCCGGCCAACTGGGGCTCCAGGCCCTGGCCTGCCTGGTCGTCGCGCCCTTCGCCTTCGTCGGATCCTACGCGATCCTGCGGATCATCAACCTCTTCACCCCCGTCCGGGTGAGCCCTGCCGAGGAAGACGCGGGGCTCGACATCTCGGGCTTCGGGGAGGAAGCCTACGCGCCGGACCGGAGCGAACCCCGGTCGACAGAGCCGGCGTCGGACGAGTGAGTAAGGAGCGTCTCTCTTTTCGGAGGAGCGCCCCGTCCGCGGCCTAAGCCTGCTGCTTCCGGGCCGTCATCCAAGCGGTCGCAAGGCCGATGCCGCCGATCAGGTAGCCCAGCAGGGCGACGCCCATCAGGGCCGCGATGGGGATGACGATTGGATTCAGGATGTTCACGTGGACGTACGTCGTGTTCTGGCCCAGGCCTCCCTGGTTCGTCGGGAGCAAGGCCGCCCCGGCGTTGAATCCTCCCCACATCATCAACAGGGATGCGGCGGCCGAACCGAGGCCGCCGAGCGCCCAGTGGATCCACGCGGCGGCGGTCCGCCAGCCCGTTAGCGGCGACCCGAGCCGGATCTCGACGTGGTCGTAGAACAGCGCGCTCAGGCCCATGCCGACGATCCCGATCAACAGGAACGAGAGGAGGCCTTGGGTGAACCAGCTCCCCGCGCCTCCGCCCGCCACGATCCGCGACGACGCCGGCCCGAGGGCGTAGTTGCCCGTCCCCGCCAGGACGTTGCCGAGGACCAATAGTGCGATGACGAGCCATGCGACCCCGCCCATCGCGAACGTCAGGCCGATGAACCGGCCCGCCCAGCTGCTCCGCCTCTCCTCCATGCATCCGGACGGCGTTGTGCCCCGCATAAAGGTTCCGCCTTTACTATTCAAACTCCTTCCCTGCCCAAGGGTTCTTGTAGGCGTCCGTCTGACCACCCCGCGATCGAATGGGCCCCCCCAAGAGCCGATCTCGTCAGCAGCCCGCCTGCTCCCACTCGGTAGAGTTCCTGGGATCCAGCGTCCTGATGGAGTTCTATCGGTGCCGACAGTGCCGGCAGGTCATCGTCGTCCAGGGGCCGCGCTCTTGGACGTTCAAACCCGCCTCCCTCCGGTGAGCGAAGTTCGTGGCGGGGCAGCCGATTCTCCTCGGTGCTGACGACCTGCGAGTCCAACGACGTCCGACGGGTTAGCTTGGGCTCTCTTCGAGTCCGGTTCCGCGCCTGGGGGCCCGTCAGGGAGCAAGGACAAATGCGTCCGGAGCCATCCGGCGCCGCGGGTCAGGGTCCCATGACGATGGCGCAGGATCTCGCCGAGTTCGTGGTCTCTCGCACGTACCGCGACCTTTCTCGCGGGGCAGTGGACGCGGTCGTGACCTACCGGCGCTAGGCAGGCCGCCAAATGGCACGCCGGACGGCTGTCGAGACGAGCGGACCGATAGCTTCTTGGCGGCGAATGGTGGGGACCTGGGCGCTGGTTTAAGCCGAACGAAGCCTCTCTCGTACGGTACCATGGCCGAGGTCAGGGACGACATCACGGAGGAGCGCCGGATCCTCAAGAAGGCGGGGATCCTCGATGACAAGCTCCTCGAACGGATGGACATCTTTCCCGGAGATCGGGTCCGGTTCCGATTCTACTATCCCCATTCCGGCTTCGAGGAGCTCATCGGCCACTTCCTCGGATTCTACACCCTGTACGAGGGCCCGGAGGGCGGCGGAGACCTGAACCTGGTCATCCGGACCGTTAAGGACGGCCGGACGACAATTCTGTACAAAGACCGCGCCTACCTCGAAGAGTTCGAGGTCCTCGAGCCGAACCTGGACGCCCGGGACGAGATCCGCGACCTCGACGCCCGCCATGGTCGCCACGTCGGGCACGAGTTCGGTTGATCAATAGCGGTCCACGCCCTGGGCGAGGGCCCGGAGGCGCTCGATCCGCTCCTCGATGGGCGGGTGGGTGCTGAAGATCCGGACGAAGGCCCCGCCCCGGAAGGGGTTCACAATGAAGAGGCTCTGGGACGCCGGGCTCCCGAACGTGAGGGGCCGCCGTCGGTTCGCCACCTCGAGCTTCTCGAGCGCGGACGCGAGGGCGAGCGGCTGTCCGATGGTCTTCGCGCCGACGTAGTCAGCCTTGTATTCTCGGCTCCGTGAGATCGCGAGTTGGACCAACAGCGCGGCGAAGGGAGCGAGGAGCATCCCGACGAGGGCGACGAGCACCGCGACGCCGTTGGACTCCCGGTCTCGCGAGCCGCCGAACAACATGTTCCATCCGAACGCTCGGGCCATGAACGAGATGGCCCCGGCCAGGGTCGCGGCGACGGACATCACGAGGATGTCCCGGTTCCGGACGTGGGAGACCTCATGCGCGAGGACGCCCCGGAGCTCGTCCTCGGTGAGCATCGGCAGGATCCCCTGGGTCACGGCGACCACCGCATGCTGCGGGTTCCGGCCCGTCGCGAAGGCATTCGGCGTCTGGGCCGGGATGATGGCCACCTTCGGCATCGGCAGATTCGCTTGCTGGGTCACCTGCCGCACGATTCGGTACAGGTCGGGCGCCTCGGATTCCGAGACGAGCTTGGCCCTGTAAGACCAGAGGACGATGCGATCGGAGGCGAAGTAAGAGACGACATTCATCACGACCGCAAGTCCAAGGAAAAATCCGATCCCCGCGGTCGCGCCGAACCACACGCTTCCGATGGCCCATCCGAAGAACACGAAGATGCCGGTCAGAAGCCCGAACAGGGCGAAGGTACGAAGATACGCTCCCACGGCGCCACTCTCCTCTTCTCCTCCGAGGACTCCGACGTCGAATATGAAGTTGATGCGGGCACGCCCGCGGCCTTTAAAGACCGAGCACCTGGGCGTACCCTTCCATGTCCATGAAGCCGTGTCCGCTCACGTTGAAGGCGATGACCTTCCGCTCGCGGCTCTCCTTGCACTTCAACGCCTCATCGATCGCGCACGCGATGCTGTAGGCGCTCTCGGGCGCGGGGAGGAACCCTTCCGCCTGGACGAACTCGCGGGCGCGCCCGAACACGTGCCGCTCATCCTCCGGGTAGGCGACCGTGTCGATGAAGCCCTTGTGGCGCAGGAGCGAGAGGATCGGGGAGCAGCCGTGGTAGCGCAGCCCATCGCCCTTGACCGGCCGCATCTCCGTCTTGTGGCCCAGGGTATACATCTTCAGGAGGGGCGTGAGCTCCGCATGGTCCGCGAAGTCGTATCGGTACTCCCCCTGCAGGTTCGGAGCCGCGGCGCTCTGGGCCGCGATGAAGCGAATCTCCCTGCCCCGCACGGCGTCCGCCAGGAAGGGGAGGGTGAAGCCTCCGAAGTTCGATCCTCCGCCGAGGGAGGAGATCATCAGGTCGGGATAGGCGCCGATCCGCTCGAACTGCCGCTGCACCTCGAGGCCGATGATCGTTTGGTGCAGGAGGACATGGTTCAGGACGGATCCCAGACAGTAGATGGCCTTCTCGTCGCGCCCCGCGTCCTCCAACCCTTCCGACACCGCGATCCCGAGGGAGCCCGGATGGTTCGCCTGCGTTGCGAGCAGGGCGCGTCCCACCTTCGTTTCTGCGCTCGGGGACGCGTGGACTGTGGCCCCGTAGAGCTTCATGAACTGTCGCCGCTGGATTTTCCAGTCGTGGACCGCGCGGACCCAATAGATCGTCGTCCGGAGGCCTACCAGGCTCGCCGCGTACGCGAGGGCCGTGCCCCACTGCCCGGCCCCGGTTTCCGTCGCAAGCCGCTCGTAGCCCTCGCTCTTCGCGTACCACGCCTGGGCGAGGGCCGTGTTCACCTTGTGGCTTCCCGTCGGGCTGTAGAACTCCGTCTTGTAGTACAGGTGCGCGGGTGTCCCGAGGCGTTGCTCGAGGCGCCGGGCGCGGATGAGGGGTCGCGGTCGGCCCGCCTGGCGGTACAAGTCCTGGATTTCCTCCGGGATGTCGATCCATCGCTGCGTCGAATTCTCCTGCCGAAGACACTCACCAAGGAGCAGATCCGGTAGGGTCTTCAGCCGCGACGGGCCGGACTCGGGGTCCTTCGGAGGCGGCAGCGGCTCCGGCAGATCCGCCTGGATATTGTACCATTTCGTCGGCCGCTCGTCGTCGGGGAGCTGAATGACTGTCGCGTCGGCCTGTGACGTCACACTATCAAAACCCGGCCCGTTGTGGATATGGGCCGTCAAGTCTTTAGGGCTTGCCGCGAGGCGTTGGGAGGGCCTATGCCGCGACGTCCTTTCGTTCGAGGATGAGAACCCCTCCGGGCGGCATCGTCCGAGCGACTTCCTCGATTGGCACCGCGAAGGCCATGGCCAGGCGTTTCGTGACGGCCTCGCGATCCTCCTTCCCAGGGCCCAGGACGACGTACCGAGTCGCACGCGCGGTGACCGCCGAGACCGGGCCGCCCATGACCTTTCGGTGGCCCTCGATCTCGACCTCGCCAATCGCGAGTCGGACGGGCAGGTCGTGGAAGTAGTTCCTCTTCCCGCGGATCACGAATGCGCCGCGCGGGAGGAATTCCCCTGATTCGGCCTGCTTCGAGACCTGCTCTGGGAGGACCCAGTACGCGCTCCCGCTCGCGAGGCCGCTCGACCACGCCTTGCTGTAGGCCAGGGCGAACTCGCATGCCTCTCGGAGAGTCGTCTCGGACGCCTTCGCGCCGTCCTTGATCACGGTCGACGGGGCTCCGTGGACGTCGGCGTGGGCGTAGCGGTCTCCCTCCTTCAGGTGCTTCTTCACGAGTTGGTCGTTTGTCCGGGCATCCCGTCCGCCTAGGATGAGAAACTCCTCCGACGAAAGGGTCCACCGGTAGGCCTCGAACCACAGGGACTTGGTCGCCTTGACGCGCGGCTTTTTCGCGGCCTTCACGGCCTTCGCCTTCGCGGCGTCCGTCTCCGAGCGGGTCTTGGCGATCGCCTCATCGACCCGCTGGGCCTTCAGCAACGCGTCCTTCCGCCGGTCGTACAGGGCCTGTGCGTTCGCGGTCACATCCTTCTCATACTCGAGGGTAATCGCGTCGAAGTCCCCGATCGCGACCGTGATCGTGCGCGCCTTGCGATCGAAAGCTTTGATCTGCCCCTCTTCCGGCGGCGGGCGGCCCTCGCGGACCGACTTCAGCAGCTCGTCGAAGATCGCGTAGTGGCCGTAGAGGAAGACGGCCTGCGCTTCGAGGAGGGTCGCCTCTTCCCGCAAGGCCCTCAGGGTCTCCTCTTGTTGCGCGACCCGTCGTTCGAGCTTTGAGGCGATTTCGTCCGCGACCTCGACCTGCGGCTCCGCGACGTTCAGGAAGTGGGAGAGGGCTTCGTTGAAGGTCGGGAACTCCCGGCGCTCCCGCTCGCGGTGCTGGAGGAGTTCGATTGGGGTCGCGTCGACTGCATGTCCGTCATGGAAGATCACCGCGGGACGGCGCTCCTGGTCGATCGCAACCGCGAGGTTGTTCAGGGCCGTGTAGAGCGAATCGACCTGCGCGGTCGTCAAGTCCTTCACGCGCGTCTCCTTGTCGACTGCCGCGCGGAGGCAGAGTTCCTCCGCATACGTCCCCCCGAGGTTCATGACGCTCGCGAGGACTCGGACGAGGGTGCCCTTGGCCCCTGTCAGCGCGTCCCGAAAACCGGCGTGGTCCAATTCGAGCGGATCGATGCCCGCGGGCGGAAACGCGTATGGCTCACCGACCTGGACAGTCCGGCCTTTGAACGTCTGCGGGTACAAGGCCGTCGTCGTGGTCCCGCCCCTGACGAGGACGAGGTTCCCCTTGCCGAAGACTTCGAAGACGATGTCGAGGCGGTCGGGCCCCCGCTCGACCCGAGCCACCGCGATCCGATCGAATCCACGTTGTTCGATGGCGGTCACGCGGGCGTTGTCGAGGAGCCGGCGGAGCGTTTGGGCGAAGGCGGGCGGAGACACGGGCTTGTCCTCGACCTCGTGCAGGCAGAGCCAACGACCGGATTTCGAATACAGCTCCGCCTTGCCCCTTTCGGGGACGTTGATGCGAAAGACGACCTCGTCCTCTCGCTGGTAGACCTTGTCGATGTACCCGCCGACGAGGCCTTGCCACTCCGCGACGAGGGCCCCGAGATCGAAGGACGTAAGGGCCGTCTTCATTGTGCTCC
>DASQXV010000131.1:0-9130 GCA_035639595.1 Thermoplasmata archaeon
CGAGCGTGTTCTCGAGCGACGAGAACCTGGGCCTCGTCAAGCTGGCGATGCAGGCCCGCGGCCGCGAGATCCGCGAGGTCCTCGATGAGATGGCCTGATCCGCGTCGACGGGCTCGACGGGCTCCGCCTCCGGACAAGTAGAAATAGGCACCCTCACATCGCATCGCGGAATGCTCGACATCCGATTGGTCCGGGAGGATCCGGACCGAATCCGCAGAGACCTCGCGAAGCGCCGGGCACCGGACAAGGCGAAGACCCTCGACGCGGTGATCGAGGCGGACAAGGCGTGGCGGAAGGCCCTCGCGGATGCGGACGCCCTGAAGCGACGCCGGAACGAGATCACGAAGGACATCGCGGCGGCGAAGAAGGCCGGAAAGGCCTCGGACAAGCTCCAGGAGGAGGCCGCGGGGCTCCCGAAGAAGATCGCCGCCCTGGACCAAGAGGTCGACCGGCTCGCGGCGCAGGTCCGCGACGGCCTCCTGCGGCTGCCGAACCTCCTGGACGAGACCGTGCCCGTCGGCAAGGACGATTCCGGGAACGTCGAGGTCGCGCGATGGGGCACCCCGAGGGCAATCGACTTCGAACTCCGGCCCCACGGCGAGGTCCTGGAGGCGCTGCGCCTCGCGGACTTCGAGCGGGCCCGGAAGGTCGCGGGCGCCGGGTTCGTCTACCTGCTCGGCGACCTGGTCCGGCTGGACCAGGCCCTCCTCGCGTTCGCGCTGGACCACATGATCAAGCAAGGCTTCACCGCGGTCTTCCCGCCCTTCATGATGCGACGCGCCGCCTACGAGGGCGTCGTCGACCTCGAGGACTTCGAGAGCGTGATGTACAAGGTCGAGGGGGAGGACCTGTACCTCATCGCGACGTCGGAGCATCCGATCGGCGCGATGTTCATGGACGAGGTGATCGACGAGTCCCGGCTCCCTTTGACCCTAACGGGCCTCGCGACCCAGTTCCGGCGGGAGATCGGGGCGCACGGGGTCGACACGAAGGGCCTGTTCCGGATGCACCAGTTCAACAAGGTCGAGCAGTTCGTCTTCTGCCGGCCGGAGGACAGCCGGGCGTGGCACGAGAAGCTCCGCGCGAACGGGGAAGCGATCTACCGCGCCCTGGAGATCCCGTACCGCGTCGTGGACGTGTGCACGGGGGACATCGGCACGGTCGCGGCGAAGAAGTACGACATCGAGGCGTGGTTCCCCCGGCCGAAGGCGTACCGCGAGGTCATCAGCTGCAGCAACTGCACGGACTACCAGGCCCGCCGGCTGAACGTCCGCGCGGGCAAGGTGGGCGGTGACAAGTTCGTGCCCCACACGCTCAACGCGACCGCGATGGCGACGTCCCGCGGCCTCGTCGCCGTCCTCGAGAACTACCAAAATCCGGATGGGAGCGTGACGGTCCCCAAGGCCCTGCGGCCCTACCTCCACGACCAGGCGACGATCCGCGGCCCCGGGCCCGCGTAGGCGCCCTCCGGCCCGCCACAGAAGGGAGGCGGAATACGTGGTTACAGAACGGATATCCAGACCGTAGAGCTTATTTATAACCTCCCCGGGGATGTGCCATCGACGCGGGGGCCCGAGGCGTCCGCCCCGCGCCGCCGGCGGGGGCCACGGTTCCGGAGGCGAGATGGAGCGCAAGCAGCGGCAACCCGAAGAACGGTCGACCGGGGAACCGGAGTCCTATCGCGTCTTCTTCGAACGGAGTCCGCTCCCGATGTGGGTCCTCGACATGGAGACCCTCCGCTTCCTGGATGTGAACCAGGCGGCCCTCGAGATGTACGGTTTCACGAGGGGGGAGTTCCTCAACCGGACCCTCGAGGACATCCGCCCTCCCGACGACGTGCCGCGGCTCCGGGAGACGTTGCAGAGCCTGAAGCCGACGGACCGCCTCGTCGGGTTCTGGCGTCACCGGAAGAAGGACGGGACGGCCTTCGACGTCGAAGTCCTGTCGACCGAGGTCCGGACCCTCGGGCGGCGCGCGCGGCTCGTCCTCGTCTACGACGTGACGGATCGACAGCGCGCCCAGCGGCACCACACGGCCCAGCTCGCGGTGATGCGGGTCCTCCTCGAGGCGAAGACCTTCTCGGAAGGCGCGTATCCCCTCATCGAGGCGCTCTGCCAAGTCGAGGGCTGGTCCCTCGGGGAGATCTGGACGTACGACGCGGCGGCCTCCAACCTCCGGCTCCAGGCGTGGCTGGCGCCGGGCGTCCCGGACGTCCCGGGTCGTGGCCTCGGGACGGCGGGCCGCACGATCCGGCCAGGCGAAGGCCTCATTGGCCGCGCCTGGCAACGGAACGAGCCCCTCTCCGTCCAGGATCTGTTCGACGAACCGGACCGCGACTGGGCGGAGACCGCGATCCGGCTCGGCCTCCGGAGCGCGATCGCCTTCCCGATCCGGACGCGGTTCGGCCCCGAGGCCGTCGCCGTCGTGTACGGTCGGTCGACGGAGGAGCCGGACGAACTCCTCCTCGATCTCCTGCAGGACATCGGGACCTCGATCGGACAGGTCTTGGAGCGGGACCATACGGAGTCCGCGCGGCGGGCGTCCACGGAGGCCTTCCAGAAGGCCTTCCAGGCGAGCCCCGTGCCCATGGGGATCAGCCTCCTGCGGGACGGCCGCTTCATCGAGGTGAACCTCGAGTTCCTCAAGATGTTCGGCTTCGACCGGAGCGAGGTCGTCGGGAAGACCTCGGTCGAGCTCGGGCTGTGGGTCGAGACGGAGCAACGCCGGGTCCTCGCGGAGCGGCTGAAGGAGCGAGGGACGATCCGCGACGCGGAGGTCGTCGTCCGCACGAAACGGGGCGAGGTCCGCCACGCCCTCATGTCCGTCGAATACCTCGACCTCCGGGACCAGCAGACGATCATCACGACGCTCGTCGATATCACGGACCGGGTCGCGGCCCGGGAGGCCCAGCGGCGCCTCGTGGCGATCGTCGAGAGCTCGGAGGACGCGATCTTCAGCAAGGACCTCGACGGCACGATCACGAGTTGGAACCCTGCGGCGGAGCGGATGTACGGGTACACGAGCCAGGAGGCGATCGGGCAGAACGTCTCCATGCTAACCCCCACGGACCGGCTGCAGGAGCTGAAGCTGATCCTCGACCGCCTGCGGCGGGGGGAGCGGATCGAGCATGTCGAGACGATCCGCATCAAGAAGGACGGCCGTCGGGTCGTCGTTTCTCTGAGCATCTCCCCCCTCGTGAACGGCGTGGGCCAGACGATCGGGGCCGCGACGATCGCCCGGGACATCACGGACCGCAAGCGGGCCGAGCAGCTCGTCCGGCGGTCCGAGGCGCGGTACCGCCAATTGTTCGAGGCCGCCGCGGACGCGATCCTCCTCATCGATCGGCGGGGCACGATCCTGGACCTGAACCCCTCGGCCGCCGCCTTGGTCGGCGGCAAGGACCCCGCGGCCCTCCGGGGCATCAACCTCGGCGAGCTGATCCCCGCGCGGGAACTCGAGAGGAATCGGGCCTACCTCCGGGACCTCCTCCATGACCGGCCGGTCCCCGAGCCGTTCGAGACGTACGTCGAGCTCGAAGGCGGCGAGCGGCGCTTCGTCCAGGCGCGTTCCCGCGTGATCCGCGAGGATGGGTCCGACCCGTACGTTCAGGTCGTCGTGCGGGACGTTACCCCGGAGAAGGAATTCCAGCGGAAGCTCCTGGAGAGCGAGCGGCGGACGTCGGCGTCCCAGGTCGCCTCGTACATCGCCCACGAGATCAACACGCCGCTCACGAACATCGCCCTCCTGTCCGCGAGCCTCGCCCGGGGGCTCAAGGACCCGAAGGCGCTCGAGAAGCTGTCGAAGATCGACTCCCAGCGGCGCTTCGCGACGAACATCCTTGCGGAACTCCTCACCCTCACGCGGTCCCAGGACGTGAAGCGGGTCCCCGTGGACATCCGAGCCCTCCTCGAGGCGGCCGTCGAACAGGCTGGCCCCTCCCGCAAAGGGTCCGTCAAACTCGTCCGGGAAATCCCGTCAATGCCGCTCGTCGCCTCGGTGGACCCGCTCCGCCTCCAGCAGGCCGTCGTGAACCTCCTGAAGAACGCGTTCCAGGCGACGGAGGCGGGTTCCGTCACCCTCCGGCTCTCGGCGGACGAAGGCTGGGTCACGATCGCCGTCGCGGACACGGGACCCGGCATCGACGAGGAAGTGCGATCCCGCATGTTCCAGCCCTTTTACACGACGAAGCCCAGGGACGAGGGTCTCGGCCTCGGGCTCGTGCTGGTCAAGCACGTCGTCGAGGCGCACAACGGGACGATCGAGGTCGCGTCGGAGCCGGGCCGCGGATCGACGTTCACGATCGCCCTCCCGATGGACGCTCCGGACGGAGGGACGCCATCCGCACCGGACTCGGAGACGAAGCCCAAAGCTCCATAATGGCCGGGGACCTTCCCGCGGCGAGAGGCATGTCCCTCCTCTGTCCGATCGACTTCCGCTACGGTCGCCCGAAGATGAAGGGCATTTTCGAGGAGGGCGCGCGGCTCCAATGCCTCCTGGACGTCGAGGCGGCCCTCGCCCGCGCGGAGGCGAAGGTCGGGCTGGTCCCGCGGGAGGCCGCTGCGGAGATCGAGAAGAAGGCGTCGACGAAACATGTGACCGTGGAGCGGGTCGAGGCCCTCGAGCGGGAGACGCGGCACGACCTGATGGCCGTCGTCCTCGCCCTCACGGAGGCGTGCACGGGGGACGCGGGCAAGTACGTGCACCTCGGCGCCACGAGCAGCGACATCCTCGACACCGCGACGGCCCTCCAGCTGCGGGACGCCACCCGTTTGATCGACGCCGACCTCGAGGAGCTCATCGGCGCCCTCACGGGCCTGGCGACGACGCACCGAAAGACGATCATGCTCGGTCGGACGCATGGGCAGGCCGCGGTCCCGATCACGTTTGGTCTGAAGATGGCCGTGTTCGCCGCGGAGGTCGCCCGGCAGCGGGATCGGCTGCGGGAGGCGGCCCCGCGGGTCGTCGTCGGGAAAATGTCGGGGGCCGTCGGGACGGGCGCTGCGTTCGGCCCGCACGCCGCGGACATCCAGGCCGCGGTCATGACGGACCTGGGCATCGGGGTGGAGGAGGCCGCGACCCAGGTCGTCGGCCGCGACCGCCACGCGGAGTTCATCGCCGTCCTCGCGAACGTCGCCGCGTCCCTCGAGAAATTCTGCACGGAGGTGCGGAACCTCCAGCGCACGGAGATCGGCGAGGTCGCGGAAGCCTTCGAGGCGGCGAAGCAGGTCGGCAGCTCGACGATGGCCCAGAAGGAGAACCCGATCGCCTCGGAGAACGTGTGCTCCCTCGCCCGCATCGTGCGCTCCCTCGTGGCCCCCGCCCTGGAAGATGTGCCCCTGTGGCACGAGCGGGACCTGACGAACTCCGCGGCGGAGCGGATCCTGATCCCCCACGCCTGCGTCCTGATCGACGAGATGCTCGCCCGCACGACGGAGGTGTTCCGCACCCTCCGCGTCTACCCGGAGCGGATGAAGGAGAACCTCGAGGCGACGAAGGGCCAGGTCATGGCGGAGGCGGTTATGATGGCCCTCGTGGGCAAGGGCCTCGGGCGACAGGACGCCCACAAGCTCGTCCGGGACGCGGCCCAGCGGGCGCGGACCCAGGGGCTCCATCTCCGGGACGCCCTCCTCGGGGACCCGAAGACGTCGAAGCTCCTCACGAAGGCGGAGCTCGACGCGGCCCTGGACCCCGCCAGGTACCTCGGCGAGAGCCTCGCGATCGTCGATCGGATCGTCTCGCGGCTGAAATGAGTGCGACCGCCTTCGGGCCCATGGACCCTGGCGTGGAGTCAAATCGAATCACGGGGCGCCCTTGGCCGTCGTTCCTTTACCTTCCCGGACGGGTCCAGTCGCCTCGCTTCGTCTTGTGCCTCCGAGACCGCGGGGGAATTCGCGGTGGGTCCGGGGAATGCAAGGGGGCCTGGCAAAGCCGGAGGAAGGGGTTTGAACAGCCCCTCGAAGCGGAACCATTCAATCGCATCACGGATCGAATTTCGAATCGGCGTGTATTCCATGCCCAACTCCACGATGGACTTCGTATTGTCCATCGTCGCTCCCGTGAGCATGAAGTCCGCAAGCCAAGCGGGCAACCTAGGGGCCGCGCTCGTCACACGCGCGCGAATCTCGCCGACCCGCGAGGCGAACCACAGCGCGCGGCCGCCGATATGGCGCGAGGGGACGGGAGTCCCGGAGGCTTCGCTGGCGTGCCGCAGGAGCTGCCCCCACGAGACGTTCTCGCTGGAAATGATGTACCGCTCCCCGATGCGGCCTTTCGCATACGCGAGGACATGGGCGCGGGCGACGTCGTCGACATCCACGACGGGCAGGAGCGAGTCTTCGGCGAAGGTGCCCGGGAATTCTCCACGCACGAAAGACAGGAGGAAACGGCCCGTGTTCCGGACGTCGCCGGGCCCGAGGACGATGGACGGGATCAGGGTGATCCCGGGAAGGCCTCGTTCTCGCACCGCCCTCGCCACCAGGCTCTCCGCCGCCGCCTTCGATTCCTCATAGGCCCCGAAGGACTTGCCGGGTGGACTGTCCTCGCGCATCACCTGACCGGGCGTGACGCCGATCCCGGACATGCTGCTCGTGAAGAGAAACCGCGGGACCGCGGCGCGTAGGGCCTCGTCGATCACGTGACCCGTGCCATCGACGTTCACGCGGACGTAGTCCCTCGGATGGCGCGTCCAGGCCTCGACGAGGGCCGCCGCATGGAAGACGGCGTCCACGTCGTCCATCGTCCCGCGGAGCGTCTCGGGCTTCGTCACGTCGCCGATGGAGAGGTCCAGGCCGGGGCGCTCGGGCCAACGCGGGGGTTCCGATTCGAGGACAAGGGCGCGGACCTGCCAACCGTCGTGGAGGAGATGATCGATGAGCCTCTGACCGATGAAGCCGGTCCCTCCCGTCACGAACGCCTTCATTGGCACGCGCCGGTCATCCCGTTCTCAACTTATCCATATGTCGTTCCGCGCCGAAGAGACCCACGAATCCTTAAGCCAGGCCGCTCGGTTCCTACGCCGCATGCGATTCGCCGACGTCGTCGCGGCGTACGAGACCATCGAGGGAACGACGAAACGGCTTCAGATGACGGAGCTACTCGTCGGCCTCCTCCGTGCAACGCCGAAGGAGGACATCGACAAAGTCGCCTACCTCACCCATGGCCGCATCCATCCCGATTACGAGGGAGTTGAACTCGGTCTCGCCGAGAAGATGGTCATCCGCGTCCTCGCGCATGCGACGGGTCTCGAGGAGAGCCGGATCGAGCGGATGTGGAAGGAGAAGGGAGACCTCGGGCTCGTCGCCGAAGACGCGATGGCGAGGCGGCGCCAGAAGCCGCTCGCGGCGACGCCGCTGACGGTCGCGAAAGTCTACGCCAACCTAGACGCGATCGCGCGCGAGTCCGGAGAGGGGAGCCAAGAACGGAAGATCCGCCTCCTCGCCGATCTGCTCGGGCTTGCGACCCCGAAGGAGGCGAAGTACATCGTGCGGATGGTCGTCGGGAAGATGCGGCTCGGGGTGGCGGACATGACGATCGTCGATGCTTTGGCCGCGACCTTTGCGACGAAGGCCGACCGGGATCGCGTGGAGCGGGCCTACAACGTGTGCTCGGACCTGGGCGAAGTCGCTCGGGTCCTTGCGTCGAAAGGATTGGGTGGCCTCGACGCGATCCGCTTGCAGCTCTTCCGTCCGATCCGCGCGATGCTCGCGGAGCGACTCGAGACCCTCGAGGAGATCCTGAAGCGCATGGGGAGGGCCGCGCTCGAGTACAAGTACGACGGCCTCCGAGTCCAGGCCCATGTGTCGCCCGAGCGGATCCAACTGTTCTCGCGGCATCTGGAGAACATCACGGGACAATTTCCCGAGATCGTCGAAAACCTCCGATCTTCCATCCGCTCGCGGGATGCGATCATCGAGGGGGAGGCGGTGCCGGTCGACCCGAACACGGGCGAGTTCCTTCCCTTCCAGGAGGTCAGCCGACGTCGGGGACGGAAGACGGAGGTCGATCGAATGGCGAAGGAGTTCCCGGTCACGCTCTTCACGTTCGACTCCTTGCTGAGGGATGGAGAGGACCTCACGGAACGGCCCTACGCGGAACGTCGGAAGGTCCTCGAGTCGGTCGTGAAGCCCAATGACAGGGTTCGCTTGGCGACGGTCCGCGTGACGGACCAGGTGAAGGAGGCGGAAGCGTTCTTCGACGAGGCGCTGCAAGCCGGCTGCGAGGGATTGATGGCAAAGGCGCTCGACTCGGTCTACGAGGCGGGAGCTCGAGGCTATCAGTGGATCAAGTTCAAGAGGGAATACAGCGCCGCCCTCAGCGACACCATCGACCTCGTGGTCGTCGGAGCGTTTGCGGGGCGCGGCAAGCGAGCGGGCTCCTACGGGGCCCTTCTCATGGCCGCCTTCGATGACAAGGCGGATGTGTTCCGGACGACGTGCAAACTCGGCACCGGATTCGACGACGAGACGCTACGCCAACTTCCGCAGAAGATGAAGAAGGCGCGTCGCGAGCGCCGACCGGCGCGAGTCGATTCGAAATTGGAACCGGACGTCTGGTTCGATCCCGAGATCGTCCTCGAGGTGCGCGGGGCGGAACTCACCGTGAGCCCGGTCCACACCGCGGGTTGGGGTGCGATCCGACCTGGGGCGGGACTCGCGGTTCGCTTCCCCCGGTTCACGGGGCGTTGGCGGGAGGACAAGGGCCCCGAGGATGCGACGACGGTCGAGGAGCTGCTCGACATGCACCGACAGCAACTCAAGCAAACGAAGAAGGAAACCGCGGAATCAGTGTGACGCAAAGCGTCCCGACCGCCGGAACCGGTGAACGACTCCTTCGACGTCTCGGAGGCTGGACAGAGTCATGGCGTGCGCAGGCACCCTAGTTAGATCGGGTAAGAGTCCCCGAGGGATCCAGGCGCCCGCGATCCCGACCGCGGCGGCGCCCTCCAGGTCGAGGGTCGAATCGGAGACGAAGAGGCTCTCCCGAGGACCGGCACGAAGCGCCTTGAGGGCCGCGCGGTAGATTCGAGCGTCGGGCTTGTACGAGCGGACCGCCTCGGAGGCGATCACGGCATCAAACGCGTCGGACAGGCCGAGATGGGACAGGAGTGCGCCGACCGCTTCCGTGTCCCCAT
>DASQXV010000132.1:0-5661 GCA_035639595.1 Thermoplasmata archaeon
TCCCCGGTCCGCCACGGCTTAGGCTTTCCCTCGACGATTGCGTCGAACTCGAATCCCCGCAGGTACGTCCGGAGCTCCCGTTGGTCCGCTCGAAGGATCGCGATATCGACGTCCTCGTGTTCGCGGGTCACCCGCCGAAGGAAGAGGTCGATCGCCCAGCCTCCCGCGATCATCCACGGCCGGCGGAAGTCCGAGAGCAGCCGGACGTATTCCAGGACGGGATCGAACCCTTCGGCGGGGCTCATCCGCCGCGGACCCTCAGCACGTATTCGTTGATCGCGCCCCGCAGGGTCTCGAGAGAGACGGATCCGTTCCCGAGGACGGCGTCGTGGAACTCCCTGACGTCGAACTTCGATCCGAGGCGCCACTCCGCGTCCGCCCGCAACTGTCGGATTTCCAGCTGACCGATCTTGTAGGCGATCGCCTGGCCCGGCCATGCGATGTACCGGTCCACCTCGTTCACGATGTTGTTCTCCGCGAGGGCCGTGTTCTCGAGCATGAACTCGATCGCCTGCTGCCTCGTCCATCCTTTCGCGTGCATGCCCGTGTCGACGACGAGCCGACATGCGCGCCATGCGTCGTACGAGAGGACGCCGATCCGATCCAGGTCGTCCGTGTACAGGCCCATCTCGTCCGCGAGCCGCTCCGTGTACAGGCCCCATCCCTCGATGAAGGCGGTGACCCCGAGGTGCTTCCGGAACTCCGGAAGGCCTTCGAGCTCTCCGGCGACCGAGAGCTGGAGGTGATGCCCGGGGATCGACTCATGGTACGCGAGGACCTCCGCCTCGTAGCGCGGCCGCGTCTCCGGTGCCGACGTGTTGATGTAGTACCGCCCGGGCCGCGAGCCGTCTACCGCGGGAAGCCGGTAGTACGCGATCGTCGAGTGCTTCTCCTCGTGGGGCTCCATACGGACGACCTCGCACTCTGCCTTCGGCAGCCGTCCGAAGAACCGCGGGATCGCGGATCTCGCCCGGGCCAGCGCCTCCCGGGCCTTCTCCTCGACCTGGTCCCGCGTGCGGAAGTAGAGGGAGGGGTCTGTCCGCAACCGACGCAGGATCTCGGGACGGTCCCGGGTGCCGAGTGCCTTCTCCCCGAGGTCCTCCATCTCCGCGTTGATGCGCGCGACCTCCCGCAGTCCGGTCGCATGCACCTCGTCCGGCGACAGGTCGAGGGCCGTGTACGAGTGGATGAGTCGGCGGTAGGCCGCGGCGCCCTCCGGGATGTGCGAGATGCCCGGCCGATCATCCGGACGGGCGCGAGGGAGGATCTCCGTCCGAAGGGCCTCCTGCAGCCGGGCGAAGGCCGGGCGGATCCCGTCCCGGACGGCGTCCGTCAGGTCACCTCGGAACCGCTCCTGGTCCTTCGCGGGCCAATCCTCGTGGGGCCGGCGGATCGGCTTGAGCAGCGGCCACTCCTCGATCCCGTTTCCCAAGAGGTCGTCGAGCTGCTCGAGGACCTTCGCGACGCCCGCGTGGACGGCGACGCGATCTCCCGCGAGACCGCGGAGCAGGTTCGCGACGTGCGCGTCGATGTAGGGACTCATCGCCCGCCAGCGTGCCACGAGATTCCGCCCATCCTCAAGGGTCTCATTCGGCTGATACGATTCGATGTTCAGAAAGGACACGACGGGCCCGTTCAGCGGATCGACCGTCCAGGCCTCGAGGTCGCATCGGGCCTCGTCGAGGTTCGTCGCGATCGAGGTGACCAATTCCGATCGGGTCGTCCGCTCCTCCGCGGTCAGTCCGTCTTCGGGGATCGATCGCGCGCGTTCGAGGAAGCCCTCCAGGGCCCGGGCCCAGCGGTCGCGCCCCGCCGGCGTGGGATCGGAGAGGCGATGGTCGTATCCGCGGACTCCGATCGCGGTCGCGAACACCGGGGTGTCGTCCAGGTAGGCGTCCCAATACTCTTGCGCGAGGGCCGCCAGGGCCTCCGGCGGACCGGCCGGCTCCCGTCCCTTGCGGGGCCTCGCGGCCTTCTTGGTCACGTGCGGCACCAGCGGCGCATCTTCCGGAGGCAGGCCTTCCGGTCGTCCGGCGTCCCCTTGAAGATCTCGAGGGTCGCGTGCCCGTCGTAGCCGAGGGTCTTCAAGGCTCGGACGTCCCGCTCCAGGCCGATCGTCCCTTGGCCGAAGGGAAGATGCTCGTCCCCCGCCTCCCCGTGGCCTCCGTGGTTGTCGTGCACGTGGATGAGGCCGAGGCGATCGCCGAGGGCCTCGAGGTAGGTCCGCGCGCCGTCCGCCCTCCGGTCCAGGTGGGCATGCCCGACGTCGAGGCAGGCCCGCAGATCCGGGATCGCGTCGAGGGCCTTCCGAAGGACCTCAGGCGTTTCGTCGACGTTCTCCAGGGTCACGGTGACCTCGCGGTCCGTCGCGGCCTTCACGAGGTCCCGGAGCCAGGAGGTCTTCGCCTCCGGGGAGACGCGGGGTCCGGACCGGGCCTCCATGAAATGGACGTTGAAGATCCGCGTGCCGACGATCTCCAAGGCGTCGATTTGGCCGACGAACCGCGCGAGGTCCGCATCGTGGAACTGGGACGGCGCCAGGTGGGCCGTCAGGATCGGCAACCGTTTCGCGAGGGCCTCTGCCTCGGCCCGGAGCTTCGCGGGGTCCCAGGACAGCCAGGTCAGGTCCAGCTCCGCGTAGTCGAAGCCCGATTCCCGCAGCTCGTCGACCTGTTTCAGGAACGGCTCGCGGCTGTACGTCGATCCGCCAATGCGCATTCGCCGTCCCATCGTCCGGGCCGGCATAAGGATTCGGGCGGACGTCTCAAGTGTGGCGTCGCCATCGCCGGGCCGTGGTCCTCGAGATCCTGGTGACGGCCTTCGCCGGCATCGCGATCGGCCTCTCCCTTGCCGCCCCGCCCGGCCCGGTCAATGCGATGATCGCCTCGCACACGGTGACGCGGTCCCTGCGCGCCGGGTTCTTCGTCGGCCTCGGCGCGACGACCGCGGACACGATCTTCCTGATCGCCTCCGTCCTCGCCCACTCGGCCATCGCCAGCGTCCAGGGCTGGATCCCGTTCATCGCCTTGATCGGCGCGGCGCTCATGGTGTACCTCGCCTGGAAGACCGCGCGCTCCTGGCCGCGGGCGAGGGCGGTCCTCGACGCGACGCCGGAGGATCACGCGCGCTCCTATGCGACGGGCCTCTCCGTCAACCTCTCGAGCCCCTGGCCCATCGTGTGGTGGCTCACCGTCGGCCTGATCCTGATCGACCAACTCGGGCCCGCGGTCCTCGTCGGATTCTTCGGAGGGCTCCTCCTGTGGAACACGGCCTTCCCCATCGCCCTCCGGGAGGTCCAGAGGCGCATCGCGCGGACCTACCACACGGTCCTTGCCTTCTCCGTCGTCTGCCTGGTGGGATTCGCGGCGTGGCTCGTGTGGTCCGCGGTCATCGCGCTCCTCTGAACCGCGTCCGTCGGGAGGTCACGCGTGCTGCTCGAGGTCCCGCATCATCTGGTCGAACTGGTCCTTCGTGATCTCCCCGCGGGCATACCGCGCCCGAAGGATCTCGTGGGCGTCGTCATGGTAACGCCAGTACGGTCGGCCGTACCAGCCCCAGCCGCCCCAGCCCCACCATCGGAATCCCCAGAAGAAGAGGAAGAACAGCAGGAAGAAGATCCAGCCGAATCCGAACCCGAAGAACGGGAATCTTCCGGTGAATCCACCGATCGCCCACGCGACCAGGGACACCGCGACGAGGAGGCCAATGAATCCCAGGAACGCCGCGAAGGCCCAGCCGAACGCCCGGCGGGGATGCATCCAGCGCATGCTCATGCCCGTCCGCCTCCCTCTCCGAGGGCCAGGAGCCGCTTCGCGAGCTTCTCCAGCTCCCCGCGGTACGGTTGCAACTTCGACGCGTCCGAGGCCTTCAGGTCCTCGAAATACGACACAAACCCTTCCATCTCACTCACCATCTCCGGGATGCCCTGTGGCCGACCTCGGCCGCCGACGCCCGGGAGCCAATCGAACTCCTCCCGGACCTTCGGGTCGAGCTCGTACCGTCCGTCGTCCCGCTTCCGGATCGCGCCCTGCTGCTGGAGGTCCGCCAGGAGCGGATAGACGGAGCCCGGGGAGGGCCTCCACCAGCCCTGGGTCATCTGCTCGATCGCGTCCACGATCTCCGCGCCGTTCTTGGGGCCGCGGGCGATCAAGGAGAGGGCCCACATCCGGAGGCCGCGCCGACCGTGCATCTTCCATCCGAAGGGCCACATGGGTATCGTAAATCCGATATCGGGATACCGATATATCAAGTTGTGCTGGGCTTCCCGCGGATGCGTCCCAGGAGCTCGATCCAAATTCCGTCCGGATCGCGTACGAAGGCGAAGGCGTATCGGTCCTCCTGGAAGGGCGGGACCTCCGGACGGGCGCCACGGGCGGTGAGGTCGTGGAAGGCTTGGTCTACGTTGGAGACCAGGAAGGCGAGGTGGTCGAGCTCCTCGCCCCTCCGATACGGCGTGTGGTACTTGGACCCTGGAGGGTACCAGTTGAGTTCGAGCCGCTGCGGCGACCCCGGACTCTGGAGCTCGACCCAGATCCCGCCGTGCCGCATCTTCCCCCTCCGGGAGACGCGCATGCCCATGACCTCGCGGTAGAACCGGATCGACGTCTCGAGGTCTCGCACGCGGATCCCCGTGTAGAGGAGTTTCATCATGCGGGCGTCACCGGGGCGTCTCTATTTACCGTGCTCGCCGCGGCCCGTACCGGATCACCAGCCGAATCGGAGGTAGCCGCCCGTCCGGATTCCTCGCCAGCCTCCGGTGTCCTCAAGGCCGAGGATCCGCGGCTGCGGATGGTCGAAGTCGTCCAGGGTCATCTGGTTCGGTGGGACCGCCGCATACCATTCCGCCGTGCCCGTGTCGAGCCGCTCGATCCGGACGCCGCCCTTCCGGTGGAGCACGCGGATGATCCGGTCCGACCCCTCGTACAGCTGCCGGCGGATCGACCGACGCCGGTTCAGCTTCGCCAACCCGGCGTTCGTCACGAGGCCGACGACCTCGCGGTCCGCGACCGTGCGGCGGATCGCGCGCAGGGACCGTTGGAACAGCTGGTGGGCCTCCCCCCGTTGCACGTCCTCGTCAAGGTACATCTCCGGGAGGCAGGCGAAGACCGCGAGGCCTGCCGCGGTCTCCTCGAGCTTTTTATCGAGCATGTCCAATACTAATGTGGTCATCTGGTGGCACGTGAAGGCCCGGGCCACGTGGACCCGCGGCAGGATTTCCTCCCGCGCCATGCCGGCCCGCTTCCCGACCGCGACCATGCCGTGCGGGTCCACGGAGTTCCCGCCGTCGAGGAAGACGACCTCGCGGCCCTCCATGACCGCGCGGACGCACAGGAGGGTCGTCAGGTGGAAGACGAAGTCGGAGCCGCTGTCGATCAGGGTGACCTTGCCCGCCTCGAAGGGCCCGAGGATCCGGTCCAGGGTGGGCACGGAGGTCGTGAGGGCCGGCCGCGGGATCGCCCGGAGCTCCGGGACCGCCTGGACGATGGGCGGCTCGACGACGAGCGCCATGCGAATCCTCCCCACGATTCGATGAGGATGGCGGTATAAAGTCCGAGGCGGAGGGGAGGTGGGCGAAAGTGCGATTTCCGTCGACTGGGACGCGCCTTATGCCGGTAGCTCTTCCGCCATGCGCGCCAGGTGGTAGTCGAGGTCCCGCTCCCC
>DASQXV010000133.1:0-2589 GCA_035639595.1 Thermoplasmata archaeon
TCCACACTCGCTCCACGTCCTCCTCTTGGACTGGTACGGAGGGAGGTAGGCCGTGCCTACGGGACGGTCTCGGCTCGCCGCGAAGGTCCGCCAATCGATCGAGGAACCCGAGCGGATTGGGAAGCTCTGGGAAGCCATGGAGCGAGGCCGCGCGAACCGCACTGCGACGATCGCGAAGGCGGGCCTCGATCTCCCTAGGTTTCGGGAGCAGGTCCGATCCATCAAGGAGACCGCGGTCCAGGATCCGACGATCGCCCAGGCCTTCGCGGAGGCCATTCGCGCGAACGGGGGGCATGTCTTCTTCGCGTCGACCGGCGAGGAGGCCGTGCGGTACATCCTCGACCTCTGCCGGGCCGAAGGCGCCGAGTTCCTCGTGAAATCGAAGTCCCTCACGTCGGAGGAGATCGAGATGAACCAGGGCCTGGAGGCCCACGGTATCCGGCCGATCGAGACGGACCTGGGAGAACTCCTCTGCCAGGTGGCCGGGGAGAAACCTTCCCACCTTGTCTTCCCCGCGATCCACATGACTTCGGAACGGATCGCGAAGATGCTCACGGAGGCGTACAAGGAGCCGATCGCCCCGGAACCGTCGAGCATCCTGTCCGCGGTCCGGGCGCGCCTCCGTCCTCTGTTCTTGGCGGCGAACGTCGGGGTGACGGGCGTGAACATCGGGGTCGCGGAGACCGGTTCCATCGTCGTCGAGACGAACGAGGGCAACGGCCGCCTCGTCACGAGCGTACCGCGGGTCCACATCGCCCTCATCGGCCTTGAGAAGATCGTCCGTCGCTGGGAGGACGCCGCCGATCTGGTGCGTGGCCACGCGATCAGCGCGACGGGGCAACGGATGACCGTGTACGTGTCCCTGATCTCCCAACGGCAGCCCGTCGCGGGGGATCCCTCGGGACGAGAGTTCCACGTCGTCATCCTGGACAACGGTCGGACCCGAATGCGCGCCGATCCGCTGTTCCGGGATGCGCTCAACTGCATCCGCTGCGGGGCCTGCATGAACATCTGCCCGACCTACGGGGTGACGGGCGGCCACGTGTTCGGCCACATCTACCCGGGCCCGATCGGCATCCCCTGGACCGCGAACGTCCACGGACTCGAAGAGGCCTCGTTCGCCCACCTCTGTGTCTCCTGCGGCCTCTGCCACGAGATCTGCCCCGTGGACATCGACATCCCGCTGATGATCGCGAAGGTGAAGGAGCAGGATGTCGAGGCCCATGGCCAACCGACGGCGGAAAGGTTCTTCATGGCCTCGGAGGCCTTCGCGAAGGTCGCCTCCCTCACGGCCCCGCTGGCGAATGGATTCCTCCGCGGGAATGCGATGCGGATCCTGATGGAGTGGACCCTGGGCGTGGATCGACGTCGAACCCTGCCCGCCTTCACCCACCGGACCCTGCGTTCCCGTTTCCGAGGTCGGGTACGTTCGACTGAAGGGGGGCGGAAGGTCGCATTCTTCCCAGACATGTACGCGGAGTACAACAACCCGGAGTTGGGCCTGCGAGCCATTGAAATCCTAGAGCGCTTGGGGTATTCGGTCATGATCCCCGACGTACGGTGGAGCGGCATGCCCTACATCTCGTACGGTCGCCTCGACAAGGCATCCCGGTTGGCCGCAGGCAACGTCCGAGTCCTCGGGGCTCTCGCGGACCAAGGCTACGACATCGTGTCGACGGAGCCCACGGCCGTGTACATGCTCCGCAAGGTGTACCCGAAATTGCTCGAGAATGACGATCAGGCGACGAAGGTCGCGGAACGGTCCAACGGTTTCTTCGAGTTCATCCAACGAGACCTGTCCCAGTTGCCTCTCCGGTCGAACCGCGATTCCGACGGCGTGGTCGGTTTCCACATCCCGTGTCACGACCGCGCGCTCACCTCAGGCATCCCGGCGATGCGGTTCCTCGAAAGGGCTGGGTACCGGGTGCGACCCGTCGAGACCGGCACCTGTTGCGGGATCGCGGGGACTTTCGGGATGAAGCAGGGGTGGCTGGGGTACGATCTCTCGATGGCCGTCGGCGCGAAGCTTTTCGAGCAGTTCCGCAACAGCGGCTGCAACCTCATCGCCACGGAGAGCAGCGTCTGCACCCTTCAGCTGCACGACGGCTTGGGGGCCGACATCCTCCATCCGCTCAACATGGTCACCGTCGCGCCCCGCGGTTAGGTCTCATCGAGCGAGCACGGGGGGGATTTTGATCGGGCTCCTTTGCAAGTACACCTCGCACTCGGGGCAATACCACTGCCCGACCTCGTCCACCCAGCCGAGCGGCGTCCCACACAAGGGACATGCCAAGGTAACCCAGGGATGCTTCCTCGACCGACGGGACTCGCTCCAGGCTGAAGATCCCGCGACGGCGTAGAGCACTCCGGCGGCGACGAGCCCGATCCCGATTCCCGACATCGTCAGCCCGACGATGCCCCGAAATTGGAGGCCGAGAAAGACGGTGAGGCTTCCCGCAAGACCGATCAGAACTCCGTCGGCTCGGGCGACCACGCAGGCCCTCGGGGGGCCCAAGACGCGTCGGGGTAATAAGGCCGAGTCAAGTCATGTGGCCGATGCCCACTTCCTTGCACTGACTCTCCTGATTG
>DASQXV010000134.1:0-7745 GCA_035639595.1 Thermoplasmata archaeon
CATGGAGCCGCGATCGTTGCTGGGCCGCCAGGAGCGAATCGACGGCAAGGTCGTACGGGCCCATCGCCGCCGGACCGCGATCTTCCTCCCTCGAAGCGAGCTTCGTGCTGTCCACGAAGATCGTCACGCCCTCGCTCTCGAGGACGTCTCGCAGGGCTGCGTTCGCGAAGGAGCTTCCTTTGCGGAATCGGGCCATCTCGTCCTCGAAGTTCCGCAGGAGGAGGAACCGCAGGGTCGCCGAGGCCCCCGAGGTCCATCCTCCCGATCGCGGTCGCGACAGGATCCCTAGGCCGGTCTTGCGGTAGCCGACGTGGAACGTGATCCCACGGATCCCTTCTTTCGTGGCGGAGTCCGGGAAGGTCCCGGACATGATTTGCTCGAAGGCCTCGGAGATTTCCTCCAGGGACTCGTGGGCGACGTGAAATCGAAAGGCGTCGGACCGGGCCGAGCCGGACTTCACCTGGGTCGCGTACAGGAGGCCGAGGAAGGTCGTCTTGCCCGATTCGCGATCGCCGACGATCACGATTCGGGGCACGGTCCGGTGACGCGACTCCCAGGGATATCAGGCTTCGGGGCCCGACTCGGTCCAGGAATTCCGAGGTACGCCGCGGCTCCTCGGGTCCAGCCGGTACCTACGGCGGCGCACGCGGTCTCACGGAGCGCGGCACCGTCATCTGCTCCCGCTCGGTCGATCCTTCCATCGCGAGGGTCGAGGACGTCCCGGCGGAGACCACTTGGCCCACCTGGTCGAAGTATTCGGTGCCCACGAAGGCCTGGTGTTCGACCGCCCGGTACCCTTTCTCCCGGGCCTCGAATTCCGCGTCCTGCAATTCGGCGTACGCGGACATCCCGCGGGCGAGGTACTCGTGGGCCAGCTCGTGCATCGACAAGTTCAGGGTGTGGAATCCCGCGAGGGTGACGAACTGGAACCGGTAGCCCATGGCGGCGAGATCCGACTGGAAGCTGGCGATCGCGGCGGGGCCGAGTTTCTTCCGCCAATTGAACGAGGAGGAGCAGTTGTACGCGAGGAGCTTCGCCGGGAACGCCGCGTGGATCGCCTCCGCGAACCTCCGCGCTTCCTCGAGGTCGGGGCTCGACGTCTCGCACCAGATCAGGTCCGCGTACGGGGCGTACGCGAGCCCGCGGGCGATCGCCGCGGGCAGTCCGCCCTCCATCTGGAAGTAGCCCTCCGAGGTCCGCTGTCCCGTCAGGAACGCATGGTCGCGGGGATCCGCGTCGCTCGTGATCAGGCGCGCGCTGTTCGCGTCCGTGCGCGCGACGATGAGGGTCGGCACGCCCATGACGTCCGAGGCCAGGCGCGCCGCGATCAGCTTCTGGATGAATTCAGAGGTGGGCACGACGACCTTCCCGCCGAGATGGCCGCACTTCTTCGCGGCGGCGAGCTGGTCCTCGAAATGGACCCCCGCGGCCCCGGCCTCGATCATCGCCTTCGTGATCTCGAACGCGTGGAGGGCCCCGCCGAATCCCGCCTCCCCGTCCGCGACGATCGGGGCGAACCAGTTCACGTCATCGCGGGCGTTGAGGTGTTGCTTCTCATCCTCCCGCCGCAAGGCGTTGTTGATCCTCCGGACGACGTTCGGGACGCTGTCCGAAGGATACAGGCTGAGGTCGGGGTACATCTGCCCCGCGTCGTTCCCGTCCGCGGCGACCTGCCATCCGCTCACGTAAATCGCGGGGAGGCCCGCGCGCACTTGTTGGATCGCTTGGTTGCCGGTGAGGGCGCCGAGCGCGGCGACATACGCTTCGCTGTGCAGCAGGGCCCAGAGGCGCTCCGCGCCGAGTTCCGCGAGGGTGTGCCGGATCCGGATCGAGCCCCGGAGCCGTTCCACGTCGTTGGCGGTATAGGGCCGCAGGATCCCCGACCACCGGTCCGAGGTGCGCCATTCGTGTTCGAGGTCGGTCAAATCCGTGGTCGTCGAGCAGCCATCGCGAGAAAAGCCCATTTCGTGCCGCGCCCCTTCCGAGCATGAGGGATTCCTCCCACCCCCCATCAATTGCCAGAGTACGGCCGGTGGTGAACGCTCCACACGAAAGCGCTTTGATTCATTTTGCCTCAGCCCGGTTCGGGGCGTGACCGGGACGGGCAGGGCACGAGCGGGCGGGCCTCGGAGCCCGCATCCGTCATTGCGGTTCAGCCCTGGCGTCCTGGGTGGACCTGCGGTTCCCTTTCTGGGGGTTCCTTCGACTCGAGCCGCACGGCGAGGTGGAGGACCGCGATCGAGGAGACGGCCCACGCGACGAGGAACGGCCATCCGTACCCCAGGAAGAGGATGAGCCCTGTGTTGAGCTGAGGGTGGGTCTGCGTGAAGCCACCCGTTGCGGGGAGCATCGCGCCGCTGATCGCGATGAAGACGAGGAACATGGCCAGGGGCCCGGCGACGGTCTGCCACACAAGCCGTCGGGCGCGTCGGACGCTCGCCCGCGACTGCGACCCCCGGGCGCGCTCGGGGCGGGTCGAGGTCGGTGCGACGCTTGCCGTCGAGAGGGGCGCTGGCGTCAGGCGGACGGCCGGCTTCTCGCGGACCTCCACGACGGGGCCCTCGGCATAGCGCCCGATCTCCGCGAGAATCTGGTCGAGGCCGTCGGGATCCTGCGACCCTCCTTTCGGCATGAATACGGGGTTCGCGAGATCGTTGGCGGGTTCCGCCTCCGCGTGGGGGGCCTCGGACTCTTGGGCTCCCTCCTCGGGCAGCCGCAATTCGAGGTGCCCGAGGCGGCTCGTCGCGAAGGACGCTAAGATCAACGTCGCGATCGTCGCCGTCGTCAGGGTCGCGGTGTACATCTGCGCGGACGTCGACGAGGTGTACACGGGGCTGTTCGCCCCGATCGCGGTCAGCCACGCAAGGTCCGCGAGGCCCATGAAGACGATGCCGAAGCCGACGGTGAGGACGAAGGGCCAGATCCGGGTCATCGAGCGGCCCGCGGCCGGAGGGGCCGGCGGGGGGATCCGCTCACGCGAGTTTGCGACGCCGTACCGTGCCATAGAGGACCCCCAGGATCAAGCCCAATGTCAGCCCCGCGATCGCCCATGGGACCGGGTCCAAGATCGGGGACGGTCGATAGGGAGGGATCGTGACCGCGGACGGTGGGGCGTACGTGGATTCCGCTCCCGTCGCGTTCACCGCGGTGACGGTGTAGAAGTGCGTCCGGCCGGAAGGCGGGCTGTCGACGTAGACCGTGGGCGCATTGGGGGGTAGCGGAGCGTTCGTGAGGCGGACGAAGGGGCCTCCCACGGCATCCCCTCGATACACGCGATACCCGGCCAATCCCGGGAACGACACGGGCGTCCATCGGACTTCGACGACTCCGTCCGAGGAGGTCACGTTGACGGAGGCGGGGGCGGGGATGCCGGTGTTTCCGTTCGAAGAGATATCGAACCCGATCGCCTGGGACGCCAAGTTCCCGGCGAGGTCCGAGGCCCAGACGACGACGTTGTAGTGGCCGGCCGCGGGGAACGTCCGATTCACGAACCATCGGGTGCCGGCCAGGTGCTCCATCGTCATGTTTTCGTTGAACGAGGGTCCCGTGATCGCGGCGGTCGCCCCGCTGACGCCGACATCGTCCTGGACATCCGCGCTCAGGTTCACGGGGGCGCTCGGGAACTGTTGCGGGGGGTTCGCGTAGACGCCGAGGATCGTCGGACGGTTCGAGTCGGTGAGCGAGTTCGTCGTGAAGGTCCAAGTGTCGGGCGCCGCAAGATGGTTCCCAGGTTCGGAACCGTCTCGGGCGCTGGTGTTGACATGGACTTCGTACGTCGTCGCCGCATCCAAGGCGCGCGCGGGCCGGAAGGTCATCGTGGTCAGGTCCGCCGACCACGAGACGGAGCCCGTGATCCAGGGACCGCCCTGGATCCGCACGGCGAAGGCGTCCGGCGCCCCGCTCGCAGGGTTCATCACATCCGACCATGTGACCGCGATCCCGGTCCCGCGGTCGACCCCGGTCGCCGAGCTTCCGGGAACCGTCGAAAGGATCGTCGGCGGAGTCGAATCGACCTCGAAGGGTGGAGAGTCGGTCGAATTGGACAGCCCGCTCGAATCCCGGGCGACGATGTGAATGATCGTGTCGTGCGCGGTGAATCCGCTGGGGTTCCACGTGAAGTGGTTCGGGTTCGACCCCGCTGTGATGGGTCCCGCGATCGAGCCCTGGACGGACCCTGCGTTATAGGAGTAGTTGAGGAAGACCTCCACCGGGTCGCCATCCGGGTCCGAGGCGTTGAACACGATGTCGTGGGCCACGCCCGCGGTCCACGAGGTCGTCGCCGTCGGGACTTCGATCGCGACCGTGGGGGCCGCGTTCGCCCGCTGGGTGGACCACGTGCCGCAATTCAGGAGGACGAGCTGGTCGCAGTACTTGAAGGTGCCCGGGACGTTGGGGACGAAGCTGAAGGTGGTGGTCCCGGAGGTCTTCGGGGAGAGGTAGTCGCCGGTGTCGGCCAGCCCGTTGTCGTTGTAGTCGATGAACATGCCGTGATCCAGGCCATCCTCGGAGGTCAGGTTGATCGTCACGTTGTCGCCGCTGACCACGGCAAAGGCGGGCCCGGGGTTCCCCTTCTCCCCGCCCGGTCGGTCCGACCAGCCCCCCACGGAGGTCACGTAGAGGCTGATGTGGAGGCTACCCGCCGCCGCGGCGGGCCCGGGGAGCGCGGACACGGCCCCGAGGGTCGCCGCGAGGAGGAGGGCGACCGCGATTCCAAGGGATCGCCGGGCGGAGCGGTCCGCTGGGGCCAAGCCATGCATTGGGAGCATCCCGTCCCCCCTCACGCGCTCCACCCCATCTACGCCCCGTATCCGATTGGTAACAAAGCATTGCGTCGATAATCAAGGTGAACACAAGTCATTGCATACCCCTTACTACCCTTGCGCCGCCTCGCCGCGCCGTGGTCAGGACCATGCTCACCTCTCCCCCGCAGACGACGGAACCTCGCGCCGACCTCTCGACCCCGAAGGTCGAGCGACGCTTCGCGGAGCTCGTCGAGACCTGCTCCCGCTTCTCCCGCGAAATCTTGCGGGAGGCCGGAGGCAATGGCGGGTCCGTCGCGATGCTGGACCCGATCGCCTTGAACGCGGACATCGCCCGGACCGTCTTCGGGAAGTGGTCCCTCGACATCCTCACCCTCCTCTACGTGCGCCAGGCCGCGGGATTCCAGGAGATTCGAAGGGGCCTCGGGCGGATCAGCTCCCGCGTCCTGTCGAGCAAGCTCACCCGGATGCAGGAGGCCGGTTTGATCCGGCGGGATGTGAAGCCGTCGCGGCCGCCCCGCGTCACGTACTCCCTCACCGACCGCGGTCTCACGGTCGCGAAGCTCGGCGAGCCCGTGTTTCTGTACCTTCGGCTGAGCAGCGGGGTCGGCGCCCGGGTGGACCCGATTCCCTAGTGTCGGCGGCTCGCACGATCTGGGCCAGGACAAGGATTCCGATTCCCCGCGGTACCGCCCCATCCGCCGCGCCTCGCTAGCGGGTTCAGCGCCGCATCAGCGCCGCAATGCCAGACTCGATCGGACCTTCGGCAGTTCCCTCTCAAGGGCCGCTTGGACGTCCGCGCGGAGGCGCTCGTTCGCCACCTGGAGGGCGAGGGCGCATTCCTCAAACCGTCCCGCGCGGGCCGCCGCGAGGCCCCGCGAAATCCGATGCCCATACGCCGTGAGGTCGAGGCGGAGGAGTCTCCCGAGCGACCGAAGGTCCTCCCCTTCCCTGCGCAGGTCCACGATGATCTCTTGGGGCGACAACGGCCCAAGTTCGTCCACGACCTCCGTGACGCGCGGGGCGAGACGGTCCGTCAGCTGGCGGGCCGTGGCGTGCTCGTCGACCGTCGCGATCGGCGTCGGGTCCTCCTCGTCCCACGGGACGACATCGATCCGGCCGCGGCGATCGTCGGGGGCCGGGGCGGGACGCACGGTCGACGCCAACCGGCGGATCTCCCGGATCCCATCCGTCAGCATGGGGCTCATCCGGTCCAACACGTCCGGGTGGTTGCGCTGGACGACGAGCAGGGCCACGAAAACCCCTAACAAGGCGAACGAGGCGATCACGAACGCCTGCAGGAGGAGGCCCGGGGCTCGCAGGGCGACCACGAGACCTGCTAACGTCAAACCTACGAGGGCCAGACCGCGCCACGCCATAGATGGCCGATTGTCGAACACGCGTCGGGGATTATAAGGCCCAATGAATCAACCTGGTGCATGGGCTTCAGAACGAACACCCGTTCCGGGCGCCCGCCGGCCGCCGGGGAGACCCTGGTTACCAAATGGTTACTATAAGCTTTTAGCAGAATTAAATCATACAATCCTACGAAGAGGGAGGTTCGGGCGCGGGATGATTGAAAGCCATGATTGGTCAGGCGAAGCTCGCAACGTCCCGCCGGAACTCGAGGCCGTCCTTCGGCGGAAGGGGTATATCCTCCTCGTGAAGGGGGACACGGGAACCGGGAAGACGAACCTCGCCCTGGAGCTCATGGCCCACCTGCACTCGGAAGGTGACGCTGTCCACATTTCGACACGGACGTACCCCGAGAAGCTCGCGTTCCAGCACGCGCTGTTCCCGAAGCTCGCGGGGGAGCGCAACATCCAGTTCTTCTCGACCCTGGAGTTCGATCCGACCCAGTTCGTCGTCGGCCACAAGGTCGTCTCCGGGCTGCACGATCTCCTGTCGAACATGGAGAACCCCCTGGTCGTCCTCGATTCCTGGGAGGGCATCTCCGACTACATCCCCGCCGAGGCCCGGATGAAGGTCGAGCAGTCCCTGATGGCCGTCCTCGAGGAGACCGGGGCCCGCCTGATCCTCGTCAGCGAGACGGCCGAGGCGAACACGACCTTGGACCAGCTCGCGGACGCGATCCTCATCCTGCGCCAGAAGGTGATCGACGATCGGCGTCTGCGGGAGCTGGAGATCCGAAAGCTCCGCGGCGTGCCCATCCGCCAGGACCAATACCTCTTCACCCTGGCGGGCGGCCGGTTCCAATACCTGGAGCCCTTCACCTTCAAGCTCCCGCCGGAGACCGCGACCTTCCGTCCGGGCCGCAACACGGAGACGCACATGTCGACCGGGAGCCGGGACCTCGACGCCCTCCTGGGAGGCGGTGTCGCGCGCGGCTCCACCGTGCTCCTGGAGATCCGAGGGGACGTGCCGTTCGAGGCGCAGGTGTACGTGCCCCTGACCGCTCTGCTGAACTTCCTCGCGACGAACAACGCCGTGATGATGTTCCCGTACAGCGACTTCGACCCGAAGCGGTCGCGCCTGTTCGCGACCCAGTTCCTATCGGAGGACGTGTACGATGCGAACATGCGGGTCTTCACGACGGACCGCGTGGAGGACCCCGTGGCGATCAAGTTCTCCCTCGACATGTCGAAAGACTTCGAGATGTGGCTCGAGATCTACACCCGGTTCAAGAGCCAGGGCAAGATCATCTGGAAGGTCATGGCACTCGACACGGTCGAGAACTTCTACGGGCAGGGCGTGATGGATTTCCTCGCGACGGTCGCGGCGCGGGTCGCCGTGAACCGAGACATCCAGTCGATCCTGGCGCGGCCGAACCTCGAGCTGACGGACAAGGTCGCGAACATCTCGCAGATCCATTTGGTGATCACGACGCGATGGGGCACGTTGGTCTTCTACGGCGTCAAACCCCGCACGGGATTCTACGGCCTCCAGTTCTCCTTTGCGAACGGCTATCCCGAGTTCAAGCTCATCCCGCTCCAGGACGTTCCCCTGGAGAAGGAGCGGCCCGCC
>DASQXV010000135.1:0-7428 GCA_035639595.1 Thermoplasmata archaeon
CGGTCTTCCGGACGAACCCCTCGAGGGCCTTCAGCACACGGGCCACGGACGCGTGGCGTCCCATCCATCCCTCGATGAGCGGGTTCACCTTGTACCCCACATGGAAGACAACGATCGCCCCGACCGCCTTGCCGAGCCCGAGGACCACCGCCTTGACGGATGTGTCAATCGACGGATAGGCCAGGAGCCCGACCTCGACGGGAAGAGGGAGGATGACGGCCGCCCCGATCGCGTACAGGAACAACCCGATGAGATACCCGACTTCTCCCGCGGACTCCAAGCCGAGTTGGAACGCCGCCAGATGCGGGACGATGGGAGACCCTTCCTCCGCGCGGATGGGCTTCCCCGACCTAAAGGGTTCCTCGGGCATCTCGCGGGGGCGGCGTGGCCTTTATCGGCTCGGACCGAATCCCGGCGACCATGCGACTCTCCACGATCGCCCTCGTCGTGTCGGATGCGAAGAAGTCGGCCAAGTGGTACCAGGAGAAACTCGGCTTCGAGATCCGGGACCACCAGGGCCACTGGATCACGGTGGGCCCGAAGAAGGAGAACCTCACCTTCCACCTGTGCGAAGGGTTCTACGACCTGGAACCGGGGAACACGGGGATCTCCTTCACCGCGAAGGACGTGAAGAAGGAGGAAGCGGCCCTCCGGAAGCTCGGCGTCGACTTCACGACGCCGACGACGAAGGAAGACTGGGGCACCTACGCGATGTTCAAGGACCCAGACGGGAACGAGTTCTACATCCTCGAGGAATGAGGACCGCCCAAGGTTCATGTCGTCTCGCGTCCGTCCGGACGGGACGACGATGGACGCGCAGGGCTCGCGGCTCTCCTTGGAGCGTCGCCTCGCGGGTGCCCTCGGCATCGCGGCGACCGCGGCTCTCCTCGAGGCGGTCGGGAGCTGGTGGAGCGGCTCCCTCGCCCTCCTCACGGACGCGGGCCACGTCGGCACGGACGCCGCGGCCCTCGGGCTGAGCCTCGCCGCCCTACAGATCGGCAAGAGACCCCACACCCCGCAAATGTCCTTCGGCTACCATCGGATCGAGGTCCTCGCGGCGTTCCTGAACGCGGTCCTCCTCGCGGCGGTCGCGTCGTCCCTCGCCTTCGCCGTCTACACCCGGCTCGGGCATCCCCAGGACGTCCGCGGGGAGACGATGTTCGTCGTCGGCCTGGCCGGCCTCGCGGCGAGCCTAGCCATGGTCTCCCTCCTAGGCCGCTCCGCCCGGAGGAACATCAACATCCGCGGGGCGTTCCTCCACGCCTACGGGGACACCCTCGGATCCGCGGGCGTCGTCGTGGGGGCGTCGCTGATCGCCCTCACCCACATGGACTTCCTCGACACGGTAATCGCCCTGTTCATCGTCGCCTTGATCGCGACGAGCACCGCGAAACTGCTCCGGGACTCCGTGCGGATCATCCTCGAAGGCACGCCTGCGGACATGCGACCCGTGGAGATCGCGGACGCGATCCGCGCAGTCCCTGGGGTGCGCGGCGTCCATGACCTGCATGTTTGGACGGTCACCTCCGACCTGGTCGTCCTCACGGGTCACCTCTCCGTTGCGGGGGACGCGACCGTCCAGGAGGCGGCCCGCATCGTCGATGCGGTCCAGGACCGGCTGCGGGAGCGATTCGGCATCGCGCACGCCACCCTCCAAGTGGACAGCTTGCAGGACGAGATCATCGCCCCGGGAGAGGTCGCCCGGATCGACGGGACGTGAACGAGGGGCTTGCGTCCCGCTCCCTCTCCGGAGGACGCGCATGTTTTTATCCGCGGTCGACCTCGCGCGGCACGGGGATTCCGTGTCCGAATACGAAGCCTTGGCGAAGAACGTCGTCCGCCGCACGCTCCGGGTCCAGCCGAAGGAGAATGTCATCGTCGAATCGTGGAACCATGGACTCCCGATCGCGAAGGAGATCGTGTATCAGGTCCGCGCGGTCGGCGCGCGTCCGATGTTCCTGTTCGAGGACGAGGAGACGTATTGGCGGTCCGTGAACACGCTTCCCGAGTCGAAGCTGGGCCAGGTCGGGAGCCACGAATGGAAGGCGATGGCGGAGGCCGACGCATACGTGTTCATCCCGGGCCCCGCGGACATCACCAAGGTGCGGGAGGCGGGGAAGAAGTACAGCGCGGCGACGGCTTACAACGACGAATGGTACCGGCGCGCGAAGCGGACCCGGCTGCGGGGAGCCCGGATCGGACTTGGGTATGTGACGGAGCCCCGGGCCCGCGCGTACGGATTCGACCTCGGAGAATGGAGGGCGATGATGCTCGAGGCGAGTTCCGTGGATGGTCGGGACATCGTCCGCACTGGCCGGAAGGTCACGCGAGCCCTATCGAAGAAGGGGCGCCTGGAGATCCGCCACCCGAACGGGACCTCGTTCTCCTGCGACCTCGTGGGGCGGCCCGCGGGCATCGAGGACGGGATTATCACGAAGGAGGACCTCGACGTCGGCGAGAACATGGCGAACCTCCCCGCGGGAGAGGCCTTCGTCGTGCCGGACGAGGAGTCCGGCGACGGCACGATCGTGTTCGACCAGCCGATCGCGTGGCTGGGACGGTGGATCCGCGGCGTGCGGGTCGCCTTCGATGGAGGCAAGATGACGAAGTTCTCCGCCTCCGAGAACGAGGACCTCCTCCGATCGGATTGGGAGGAGGCGAAGGGACCCAAGGACCTCCTCGGGTTCATCGACATTGGATTGAACCCCAAGGCGCGGTCCGGATTCCTCCAGGATGCGATCGTCGCCGGGAACGTGTACGTCGCCGTGGGGGCCAACGACGAGGTGCCCGGCGGGAAGAACAAGACGGACTTCTATCTTGGAGCCTCGCTGACGGGGGCGACGGTCACGATCGATGGCCGACCGTTCATCCAGGACGGAACGTTGGCCGCTTGAACGGCGTGCGGCCATCGCAGCCGCGCTTCCCTTTCTTCCTTTCGATACCCGCGGCCGCAGCTTTATCCGTCGCCGGCGCCGTGAGTGGATCGCGATGGTGCCAGAGGGAAGCGAACGTCGCATCGACGTCGACATGGCGGACCTGCGGGAACACGACCGCGAGGTCCTCGAGTTCCTGTCCCAAGATCCCTCCACGCAGGTCGCCTTCCAAGGTCTCCGGAGGCGCCTCGGCATCCATCCCGAACAACTCTCCCGGGCCCTCCATCGCTTGGCGGAGGACGACCTCGTCGAGCACACGGACCTCGGGTATCGGGTCTCCCGGAAGGCGATGCACGTCCTGAGTCCTGAGCGGCTCCAGGCCGAGGACCCTGGCGTCACGGTCCTCCAGACCTATCTGCCGACGGACCTCGACCTGCGGGGTTTGGTCCAGTCGCTTCGTGGGGCTTGGGTCGGTCCGTTGCGCTGGTACGGCCTGTCCGAGTTCGCAGATGGCATGCGCCTCGCCTGGACCCTCGAAGATGACTCGATTCGCCTCGAGACTTTCATCCGACCGGGTCAACTCATGGTCACGGCCAAGGTCGCGTCTCCGGATCGCTTGGACGATGCCGCACGTCTGGGCCACCAGCTGTTCCAGCACATCGCCCGTGAGGCATCCCGAGAGCCGTACCCGGGGATCAGCGGCTGATGCCTAAGTTGTGACCGACCCCGCCAAGTTCGAG
This sequence comes from Thermoplasmata archaeon, assembly GCA_035639595.1. Lineage (GTDB taxonomy): Archaea > Thermoplasmatota > Thermoplasmata > RBG-16-68-12 > RBG-16-68-12 > RBG-16-68-12. The sequence goes on from DASQXV010000135.1 coordinate 3,614, forward strand.
TCAACATACCCAGGCGACACTATAGAGCGGTCGAGGTTTGACATGACCACAACGGTCGGAATACGAAGCAAGGACGGCGTCGTCCTCGCGGCGGACAAGCGCGCCTCGAAGGGATTCTTCGTCGGATCCAAGGTGGTCCAGAAGATCTTCTCCCTCGACGGCGCGACCGCGGTGGCAATCGCCGGAGCCATGTCGGACGCGGAGTATCTCGTGAACCTCGCGAAGGCCGAACGCAGGCTGCTCGCGTTGCGTCGCGGTTACCCGCTGTCCGTCAAGGAGAGCGCGAAGCTGATCTCGAACATCGTGTACTCGTCGATGAAGAGCTACAACCCCTTCTACGTGGAGCTCGTCGTCGCGGGCGTGGACCATGAAGGGCCGCACGTCTACACGAGCGACATGAGCGGGGCCATCACCTCGGAGGACTTCATGTCGTCCGGGAGCGGCTCGCCGATCGCCTACGGCGTCCTGGAACAGGGATTCCGCAAGGAATTCTCCCTTGACGAGGCGAAGCGACTCGCGGAGTCCGCGGTCCGCGCCGCCATGGAACGCGATCCGGGCAGCGGGAACGGGGTGGACGTCCTCGCGATCCCGAACGGCCACGCCTTTGGGGAGGCGAACTGAGATGGCGTCGAGCGAGATGGGACGGATGCCGTTCTTCTACAACCAGGAAGGCCGGCTCGTCCAGGTCGACTACGCCCTCCAGGCCGTGAGCCGCGGCTCGACGACAATCGGGCTGAAGACGAAAGACTTCGCGCTCCTCTCGAGCCAGGTCAAGCCGACCCGGCCCCTGATGGAGCCCGCGGAGAAGGTGTTCGTCGTCGACGACCACATCGGCGCGACGGGCAGCGGATACATCGGCGACGTGACGACGCTCCTCGACCAGGTCCGGGTTGCCGCCCAGCGGCACCGCCTGGTGTACGACGAGCCGATCGACGTCGGCACGCTGTCCCGCAGCCTGTCCGAGTACCTGCACGAGTTCACGATGTACGCCGTGCGCCCCTTCGGCGCGTCGGTCCTCCTCGCGGGGGTCGACAACCTCGGCGTGCAGCTCATCCAGGTGGACCCGAGCGGGACGACGTTCAAAGGGTCCGCGTTCGCGATCGGACAATCCTCGGATGAGGCCCTCGAGGCCATCGTGAAGGGCTACAAGCCCGACCTCTCCGTGGACGACGCGCTGAGCCTGGTCACCCAGGCCATCGAGGGCGTGAACGGCGGCAAGTCCGTGATCGAGCACGGCATCATCACCGCGTCTTCGAAACGCTTCGAGCACCGACACCTGGCCACCCCGGTCGCATAGACCGGGACCTTCCCCTTTTCTCCCAGTCGCTCGGCCCAGGTCAGGTTCGGTGGACCGGGGCGGCGACCCCGCTTGAACCAACCCTTTTACGGGGACCGAGGCTATCCGCACGCGGATGCGGATCGTCTCCCTGCTTCCCGCGGCCACCGAGATCTGTTGCGCCCTCGGCCTCGGGGACGACTTGGTCGGGGTGTCGCCGGAGTGCGACCATCCTCCCGCGGTCGTCGGGAAGAGGGTCGTGAGCCGCGCCCTCCTCGTCTACGAGGGGAAGTCGAGCGGCGAGACGAGCCGGATGGTCGGGGAGACGCTGGAAAGCGGCGGGGCCCTCTACCAGGTGGACGAGCGGGCCCTCCGCGCGGCGGACCCCGACCTCATCCTCACGCAAGGTCTGTGCGACGTGTGCGCCCCGACCCTGGGCGACGTCCAGGAGGTCGCGGAGCGGCTTCCCCGTCCACCCGAGGTGCTGTCGCTGGACCCCCACTCCCTGGACGACGTGCTTTCGGATATCGAACGGGTCGGCCGTCTCTGCGGTGCGCATGATCCCGCGGAGGCCCTCGTCGCTTCCCTGAGAGGTCGGATCCAAGAGGTCGCGACCCGCGCGTCGACTTCGCATGCGCGTCCGGAGACCGTGTGCCTGGAATGGCTCGACCCTTTCTTCGTCGCCGGGCACTGGGTCCCCGAGATGGTCGTGCTCGCGGGCGGGCGCGATGCGCTCGGGGTTCCCGGGGAGCCATCGCGACGGGTGACGGCCGAGGAGGTCGTGGACGCCGCACCGTCGGTCGTGGTCCTCATGCCGTGCGGCTTCGACCTGGATCGGACGAGGCAGGAAGCGCCCACGGTCACGTCGGCGCCATTGTGGGCGGATCTCCCCGCGGCGCGATCCAACCGCGTCTGGACGGTCGACGGCTCCGCGTACTTCAACCGGCCCGGACCCCGGCTCGTCGATGGCCTCGAAATCCTGGCCCACATCCTGCATCCCGAGATATTTCCTGGGCGCCCGAGCCGCAAGGCCGCGCTTCCCTGGGTGGGATGATGGCCAAGCTCTACACGCGGTCGGGAGATTCCGGCACGACAGGCCTCCTCGGTCCCAATCGCGTATCGAAGGACGATCCTCGGGTTGAGGCGATGGGGGCGGTCGACGAACTGAACGCGGTCATCGGCCTCGCGGCGGTCGCGCAGTCCGACAAGCGGATTCGGGACGCCTTGCGGACGATCCAGGACGACCTCTTCACGGTCGGGGCGGAGCTCGCGATGGTCCCCTCTCCCGAGCCGACGAAGGTCCCCAGAGTCACCCAGGAGCACGTCGCCCGCCTGGAGGCGGCCATCGACGCCTTCGACATCGGAAAGATCACGGAGTTCATCCTCCCTCGCGGGTCCGAAGGCCTGATCCGGCTGCACTGGGCCCGGACGGTCGCCCGGCGCGCGGAGCGCCGAGTCGTCGCGCTCTCGAAGCGGGAGACGGTGGGCCCCGACCTGCTGCGGTACCTGAACCGCCTCTCCTCCCTCCTCTACCAGATGGCGGTGTGGAGACAGAGGAAAGAGCGAGGGAAGGCGGAACATCCCTCGTATCGTCGGTGAGACAAAGGGATAAGGGCGCTCAGTCCATCGCCGGCTCCGCCATGGGCCTCGCCTTCACGAACCTCCTCGAGCTCGAGGACTTGGCCCGGGCCAAGGTTCCTCGTCCGGCCTTCGACTACATCGCCGGCGGCGCGGAGGATGAAGTCAGCGTCCGACGGAACCGGGATGCGTACGGCCACTGGGCCCTGAGGCCGCGCGTCCTCGTCGATGTCTCGAGGCGGGACACCTCGACGACCGTCCTGGGACAGCGGGTCTCGATGCCGATCCTGGTGGCCCCGACGGCCTTCCATGGACTCGTCCATCCGGAGGGGGAGGTCGGGACCGCGCGCGGGGCCGCGGCCGCCGGCACGCTGCTGGTCGTCAGCATGGTGGGAACGAAGACCCTGGAGGAGGTGGCCTCTGCCGTCGAGGCCCCTCGATGGTTCCAGCTGTACGTGTGGAAGGACCGGGACGTCACCGCGGAGCTGGTGAAGCGGGCGGTACGAGCCGGCTATCGGGCCCTCTGCCTCACCGTAGATACCCCCATCCTCGGTCGTCGCGAAAGGGACGAACGAAACGCCTTCACGCTCCCTGCCGGACTGGGAATCGCGAATCTCCGCTCCTCGGGACTCGACAAGATTCCGGACTCGGAGAGCGGGTCGGCCTTCGCGAAGTATGTCGACGAGCAGTTCGACCCGTCCGTGACGTGGCGTGAAATCGCGTGGCTTCGGTCTCTCACGTCGCTCCCGATCGTCGTCAAGGGGATCCTGACCGCGGAGGACGCGAACCTCGCGGTCGAACATGGAGTGGATGGCATCGTCGTCTCGAACCATGGAGGGCGACAGCTCGATTCGACCTTGGGGACCTTGGACGCCCTGCCCGACCTCGTGAAGGAGGTCGGGGGTCACATCCAGATCTATATGGACGGAGGCATCCGACGAGGCACCGACGTCCTCAAGGC
>DASQXV010000136.1:0-18553 GCA_035639595.1 Thermoplasmata archaeon
GGGTTCTTCCAACTCCTCGACCTCGCCGGCCTCCGGGGTCGATCGAGGACGGTGGCGATCGCCGCCGTGGCCCTCGTCCTGGCCGGGAACGCGCTCGCCGGCATCCCTCCTGCCTCGACCCTGGCGGGTTGGCGGGAAGGGACGCTCCCGGCGGCCTTGGATGCGGCGTACTGGGGACGAGACCACGCGAGCGGCCTGATTGCGACCGACCATCAGGGATCGACGACCCTGTTCGGATTCGGAGGTCTGAACGCGACCTGGGACCGGGCCCGGGCGGCCTTCTCCAATCCCGATTGGGATCCCCGGGACTTCTCGGGAATCGATTCCCCCTCGGGGAAGAAGGACGGAACGTTCGTGTGGATTGACCGAGACATGGAGGCCGGCGTCCGCCTCACGCCGTGGGAAACCGCGGCTCCGATGAGTCCCGGGGCGATCGCGAAGTTCGACGAGGCCCCCTTCGTGAAGGTCTTCGACAACGGGTACGGAAGGTTCTATTGGATCGGCTGGGGTTGCTCTCCGACGACCTGCTGACCCCCGCTTGTTTATGGGGGCTGACCGCATCCGCGGGCCCGTGCGACTCGCGGTCCTCCACGACCATCTCCGTTTCATTGGGGGTGGAGAGCGGGTCGCGCTGACCCTCGCGTCCGCGTTCGACGCGGACCTCTACGTCACGGACTCGGACGCGACCCTGCCCGCCCGGGCCGGAATGTCCCCCGTCCGCGTCCACGAAATTGCCCGGGTCCCGCGCCGCGCACCCCTCCGACAGGACCGGCAGGCGCAAGCCTTCGAGACCGCGGACCTTCCGGAATACGATACGTACCTTTTCTCGGGGAACTGGGCCGTCTTCGCGGCTCCGCACCTTCGACCCAACCTGTGGTACTGCCACACCCCGGTCCGGATCTTCTACGACCTTCACGACTCGTTCCTGTCGTCTATGTCTCCCCTCCAACGTTCCGTGGGCCGCCGGTGGATCGAGAGCCGTCGGCCCCGATACGAGCGGGTCGTTCGGGATGTAGGCACGATCGTCGCCAACAGTCGCAACGTGGCGGCTCGCATCGAGCGGTTCCTCCATCGGAAGCCGTCCGCCGTCGTCTATCCTCCCGTGGACGTGTCATCCTACCGATTTCGGCGGGTCGGCGAATCCTGGCTCACGGTGAGTCGCCTCTCCCACGAGAAGCGCCTCGATCTGCTCGTCGAAGCCTTCCGACACCTCCCGGACGAGCGGCTTACCGTCGTGGGGGCCCCGCAACCGGGCGACTCGGCGGCCCGATTCATCCGTTCCCTGCATCCTCCGCCCAACGTGGAGTTTCTTGGCGAGATTCCCGAGCTCCGGTTGAGGGAACTCTACTCGGATTGCCGGGGGCTCGTTGCCGCGGCTGAGGACGAAGACTTTGGACTGGCCCCGGTCGAGGCGATGGCTTCCGGGAAACCGGTCATCGCGGTCGATGAGGGCGGATTCCGGGAGAGCGTCGTCCATGGCAAGACGGGATGGCTCGTCCCCGCGACCGCAGAAGGGCTCGCCGCGGCCGTCCGGGATGCCGCAACGATGGATCTCGAAACGTTCCGACCGCCCTGCGAGGCTCGGGCCCGGGAGTTTGATGTCGGGAGGTTCGTGGACCGCATGACGGCCCTCCTGGAGGCGACCGTCAAGGCGCCGTAGCCCATCGACCGTCATTGCTTCGTACAGAACAGGTAGAGCTCCTCGCCGAGATCCTTCCTCACCAGGGACGTGGTCCTTTCGAACACCCGGAACAGTCGATCGCCCGACGTGGCCCGACGAGACGGATCGCGGAGATCGAATCGCCCGCTCTTCCCGATCGAACGGCTCGCATCGAACACGAGGTGGCCCCGTCCGGTGGTGTGCCATCGGACGACCTCCAAGCCGGTCCGGGCCGCACACGCGACGAGGTTCTGGGCGTTGAACAGGTGCAGATGTCGAGGGGGGTCGAGGTGATACCACGAAGCCCCGAAACGGCGATGCCCGAGGCTCGCTCCGTTCGGGGTGATGACGAGGAGCGTTCCCCCGGGTGTGAGGGCGTCGCGGAGGGCTTGTAAGGTTCGAGACGGATCGATCACGTGTTCGATCACATGGCTCATCGTGATCGCGTCGAATGCGTCGTGTTCCCGCAAGTCCTCGACGGACCCCTGGATCACCTCGAGGCCGCGCGACCGGGCGACGGACACGGCCTTCGGATCGGGCTCGAGTCCGCGGACCTCCCATCCGAGATACCTCATCGTTTGCAGGTATGTCCCGTCCCCGCATCCGACGTCGAGCAGGGTTCCCGCGGCGGGCCCCGGAATCGACCGGCAAAGTTCCTCGCACTCGTCCCAGACCGGAGGGATGAATCGGGCCACGCGCCCGAGAAGGCGCTCCGCCTCGTCCTGGGCGGCCCCTCGGTAGCCGACCGCGTCCATCACGCCGCGACGCAATTGGGGCCACATCCCATGGCCCTGGAACGGGTCGGGCCTCTCAATCCCGTGCGTGAAGTAGGACCCGTAAAGCCTCGGGATGTCCTCCTCCCTCGGTCGAGGATCGAGCCACATGTGCGAGCACGCGGGACACCGACGGAGGGACCACACGCCGGGAGCGTCCCAATACCGGTCCCGCAGCCCGGAGTAGAGCACGAGACCCTCGGCACCGCACATCGGGCAGCGCGGGGCGGGGTCTGCACGAATCCCTCCTACCGAAACCGCGTTCGCGAGCCGCGGAGGACCCACGGCGGGCCATCCTCGAGCCCATACATGTATGGGACGGATGCGACCCCCTTGGCGGCCCCCGTCAGGTTCTAGTCCGGACACGTGGTACCCGCGATCCGCATGGAGGAACTCGCCTATATCGTGGTCCTGAATTGGAACGGGCAGCGGTTCATCCGCGATTGCCTCCGGACCGTCTTGGGACAGACGTATCCGAGATTCCGCGTCCTTGTCGTCGACAACGGCAGCGGGGACGGGTCCGCGGACATCGTGCGCGACGAGTTCTCCGAAGCCACGTTGGTCCCCCTGCCGCAAAACCTGCACTTCGCGAAAGGTTCCAATGTCGGAATACGAAAGGCCCTCGAGGACCCGGGGTGCGGTCACGTCGTGACGCTGAACAACGACACTCACGTAGAGGCGGACTGGTTGAGCGAGTTGATCCGCGCCGCGGGTGCGTCCGTCGGCATGGTCGCGAGCAAGCTCGTCCTCATGGATCGGCCCCGGATCCTCAATTCCACGGGCCTCTGCATCGCTCCGGACGGCAGCGGGATGGATCGCGGATGGAACCAGCCGGACGAGGGGCAGTACGACGCCGCGATCGACGTCTTCGGACCGACCGCGGGGGCCGGCTTGTACCGCAGGGCCGCCATCGAGGCCGTGGGCCTGTTCGACGAATCGTTCCTCGCCTATTACGAAGACCTCGATCTCGCGTGGCGCATCCGCCTCGCCGGTTGGGAGGCCCGGTTCGCACCCCAGGCCATCGTCCACCACAAGTTCTCCGCATCGTTCGGTGCGGGAAATCCCCTCAAGGTCTACCTGTGCGAGCGCAATCGCATCTGGAATCTCCTGCAGAACTACCCGTGGCGCTACGTCGGCGCGACCATCCCCTGGAACCTCGCCCGGAATCTCGCGGGGCCGCTTCCCTGGAACCACCGGGCCACAGGTTCCGAGGGTGGACCGGGGTCGAGATCCGACGGCGTCACCGCGGCAATGGCCCGCGGCCGGTTGGACGGATACGCTGGGATCCCAGAGGCCCTCCGAAAGCGACGTCAGCGCGCAGGCCGTATCCGCGTCGACCCCAGGACCGTCGGGACGTGGCTGCGACGCTACGGCGTGTCGTTCCGGGAGACGGTCCTCGCATGAACACGCCGGAGCCGACCATCCTCCCTCCGGAGGTGCCGTCCGCCTGAGGCTTGCCGTCCTCTACGACTTCCTCGAGACGCCGGGCGGAGGCGAACGGCTCGCCCTCCTTCTCGCCCGCCACTTCGACGCGGACCTCATCACGACGCAGTTCGATGCCGAAGCGCCTGCCCGTGCCGGTTACCCAGGAACCCGGGTGGTTTCCCTCGGTCCCGTCCTCCGAACGCCTCCCCTCAAGCAGATCCACGCGTCCTGGAAGTTCCGTCGCGGCCACCTCGAAGATTACGATGCCTACCTGATCCTCGGAAACTGGGCCCTGTACGCGGCACGCCATCATCATCCGAACGCCTACCTCTGCCTAACCCCTACACGGAGTTTCTTCGATCAACGGGAGGCGATGCTGTCCCGGCTTCCGACGGGCGCCCGAGGTCTCGCCCGAGCCTGGACGTCCGTCCACGGACGAATCGAGCGGAGGGCGATCCGCGACATCGACCGCCTCGCGGGCATCAGCGAGACGGTGCGCGCGCGGATCCGTCGGCACTACGGAAGGGACGCCCAGGTCATTTACCCGCCCGTGACGACGTCGCGCTATCGGTTTGCGGAGGTTGGGCCCGAATGGCTCAGCGTGAGCCGGCTGTATCCGGAGAAACGCATCGACCTCCTGTTCGACATCTTCCGTCGCCTGCCGTCCGAACGACTCGTCCTCGTGGGGGGCTACGCGGAAGGGGACCGTGCGAGGCGCTACCTCGAAGGACTGAGACCGCCGCCGAACGTCACGATCCTCGGACCCGTCCCGGAGGACAAGTTAATCGACCTCTACGCCCGCTGCCGCGGACTTCTCGCCGCGGCCAGGGACGAGGACTTCGGCCTCACCCCCCTAGAGGCGATGGCCTCCGGAAAGTGCGTCCTCGCCACGAACGAAGGCGGGTACCGGGAGACGATCATCGATGGAAGGACCGGGTTCCTGTTGCCGCCCGACGCCGATGCGTTTGCCGCCCGGATTCGAGGGCTCGGGGACGACGACCTCCGGGCCATGAAAGACGATTGCCTCGCCCGAGCGCGAGCCTTTGACGAACCGGCCTTTTTCAAAGGGGTGGAGCGCCTCATCGCGGCACCTCGTTCGCCTCCGCCGGTCCTCCACGAAACCGCCGATACCGTTAAGGGATGAGGGCGGGCTTCAACCGCCATGGCAAAATCCGCGCTCGTCACGGGCGCGACGGGCCAGGACGGCTCCTTCCTGATCGAGCTGCTCCTGAAGAAGGGGTACGAGGTCCACGGGCTCGTGCGACGGCTGAGCGTGCCCAACATCGACAACATCCAGCACCTCCTCGATCGCATCACGGTCATCGACGGGGATCTCATCGATCAATCGTCCCTCAACGCGGCGGTCAAGGCCGCGGAACCGGACGAGGTCTACAGCCTCGCCGCCCAATCGTTCGTCGCCACGTCGTTCGTGCAACCCGTCCTGACCGGCGAGATCACGGGACTCGGCGCCGTGCGGCTCCTCGAGGCCGTCCGAGCCCACGCCCCGCAGGCTCGGTTCTACAACGCAGCCTCGAGCGAGATGTTCGGCAAGGTGGAGCAGGAGCCCCAAGACGAGGCGACGCCGTTCCATCCTAGGAGCCCGTATGGGGTCGCGAAGGTGTACGCCTATTGGGCCTGCGTCAACTACCGCGAGGCGCACGGGCTTTTCGTGTCGAACGGCATCCTGTTCAACCACGAGTCGGAACGACGAGGCCTGGAATTCCTCACGCGGAAAGTCGCGAACGGGGTTGCGCGGATTCACGCGGGTCTGGCCAAGACAATCTCCCTCGGGAACCTGGAGGCGCGACGGGACTGGGGCTATGCGCCGGAGTACGTCGACCTGATGTGGCGCATCCTCCAGCATCGGGAACCGGACGACTTCGTGGGGGCGACGGGGGACGCCCACTCCGTCCACGAGTTCGTCGAGGAGGCCTTCCGCGTTGGAGGGATCTCGGATTGGGAGAAGCACGTCACGCTGGACGATCGGAACATCCGCCCCTCGGAGGTCTACAATCTCCGGGGCAACCCTGCGAAGGCGAAGAAGCTGTTAGGCTGGGAAGCCAAGACTCGATTCAAAGAGCTGGTCCGAATCATGGTCGAGGCCGAGATGGAGGCCCTCAAAGAGCCTCGACGGCCGGGACGATCATCGGACGCCTCACGGCTTCGGCGGTGACGGGAAGCACGCTGTGCAGTGGGGATCGATGTCCCCCATGCTCTTGTGGTACTCGCAAAACCGCGCCGTGAGCATGAGGTCCGCGCAGAACGAGTTCACGCTCGCGATCTGATTCGAGAGCGTAAGACCGCTGGCGATGCGCTCCGCGAGCTCCTGGACAAAGGGTTTGATCTCTGGAAACAGCCGAAGCATCTCTTGGTCGACTCCGCGGCTCTGGGTGTTGTAGTGACTCACGGCCGCCTGCGTGATCCCCATCGCCCGGGCGACGTCCACCTGCTTCATTCTGTGCGCCCGCAGGAGCTCCCGGGCCAACCTCGCGCGAATCGTGGGAAGGAGTTTCGCAACCACGAGTTCTTGAGGCTGGAGCATTCGCAAAGGCCCGGCCCTTCTGGGCCGGGCTGTAATACGGTATACCACGCTATTCAACCTGACGGTCGCTTCGGCGAAACCTTAAGGCGCCGGAGGGTCCACGTCCTCATCGACTCGGGAGGCGCGATCAGCCCGTCACGAAGGCTCGGGCCATCGTCAACAGGTTCCGCGGACGATCGCGCCACTTCCGACCGAAGTACGGGAGCCATTTCGGCCCGTAGGAAATGTATTCCGAGACCCGGAATCCCTTCGAGACGAGCTCCGCATGGAGGGGGTCTCGCACGCCTTGGAGAAGGTTGAATTCGAAGGGGGCGGGATGCTCCGCAGCAAGCTCGAGGGCACGCCCGATCATCCGGGTGTCGTGGCTCGCGACCGCAAAGTCCTTGGCGCGTGCGAAGAGGATTTCAAGGCCGCGAAGGTACGCCGCGTCGATGTCACGCCTGGAGTCATACGCGATTTCGGCGGACTCCTTGTACGCCCCCTTCACGAGCCGGATCCGGGCGCCGACCTGGATGACCCGCGCGATGTCCTGGGGGGTCCGTTTCAGGTTCGCCTGGAGGCAGATCCCGACCTTGTCGTATCGCTCGCGGAGGCGCTCACACAGCCAGATCGTGGCCTCCGTCGTGTCGGCGGTCTCCATGTCCAGCCACAGGATCCGGCCCTGTGCCCTCACCGTCTCGAGGACGGCGAGGAGTTGCGACAAGGCGTAGGCTCGGTCGATCAGGAGGCCGAACTGGGTGGGCTTCACGCTCACCGCGCCCTGGATCCGGTCGGAGTCCATCCCGTTCAACAGGCGTTGATACTCCCGCGTCGTCGCCTCGACCTGGCCGCGATCCAGGAGACGCTCTCCTAGATGGTTGATGATGGCCTCCATGCCCCGGGCGTTCGTCTCCTTCGCGACACGGAGGGCGTCCTCCCTCGTCTCGCCGGCCACCCATTGATGCGATCGGCCGATGAACGACTCGCCGGCCTGCTTCGCGAACGACACCAACTCAGACCAGTTCCGGGGCCGTGCGAAGGCGGGCGCGGCATCCATCGTACGCATGAGGGCGGCCCGACCTAATGGCATTTCTCCGAACGGAGCCGCCGCACCCGCGCGTCCCGGCCCGCGGCCAAGGGGCGAGGGCCTCTCCTCGGGCCCCTCATGGCGGCAGAAGGAGGTCGGATCGGATCTCAGGGTCCTCGTTCCACGGAGCGCGCAGGGCGGCCGCCAGGGCGGGCGGTTCCATCTCGAGGAGCGCCCGCAGGAGACGCGTCCTTGGGTATCCTTCGGGAGCGTCGCCGAGGCCGTGGAACACGGGAACGCTTGTGAGGAACGCCTTCGGCGGCATCTCGAAGCCGTAGAGACGGGCGTAGGCGCGTTCCACGACGGGATGGTAGGGCGCGTGCGAACCGACGACCCAGCCGCCCAGGCCGAGTCGGAAGAGGGCCACCTCGTACGCGACGATGTCGGGCATGATCCAGTGCCATGCATCCTCCGTCGCCAGGTCCTGGCGGGTCTGGCAGAAGCGGCAGGTGAAAGTCAGGCGATCCCCGGGACGCCACTTCATCCGCGTCCTTCGGAGGCACGCGGGGCAGTGGACCCAGAACGCGGAGGCATGCTCGTCCCGCTGATACGGCTCGACCCCCTGCGCCGTCTGTTCGTTCGCGACCTCCGACTTGGCCGTGGTGATGTCCACCGCGCGGTCCGCCAGGAGGGTCAGCTCGGGGCGGAGGAGGTCCGTGAGCTCTCGCATCGGGAGGAACACGATCTTGTTCGCTTCATGCCCGAGCATCCGATGGAACAGGTCGTGCTGGATCCGGATCAGCCAGTCTCCGAAGCTGTCGACCTCGGTCGCCGCGACCTTCAACGTCCGGAACAATTCGTCGAGGCGTTCCGTGAGGCACTCCCGCGCGTTCGGCGCGACCCGATGTCCCTTCTTCTTCTCGTGGGCCAGGTTGTTTTCCACGAACCCTTCGATCTGATCCCGGAGGGCCGTCAGGTCCGGCTCGGTCGGCGGAGGGAGCCAACGAAAGGGGGTGTTCGCGTGGGCCTTCCCGACGTGGACCTTCGGCGGGTGCTTCACCTCGTCGGGTGATTTTCCTTTGAGGGGGGCGCCGAACCGCAGGTTTTCGGGCCGCATCGCCGCCGAGTAATGGTTGCCGATCAAGTAGAGGGTCACGGCGTTCCGATCCTGCATCGCAACGTCGTGGGCTTTCAGGACGAGCCTCACGATCCCGAGATGGGGAAGCTGGCCGTCATGGGCGATCTCGATGAGCAGCGTGTCCGGGTTCGCCAGGGCGCCGAAGAGTTTGCGGGAAGGACCGTCCAGAGGGAGGGCGAGGCGCTCCTTGTAGAACTCCTGAGCGAACCGGGCGAGCCCGCGTCGGCGGCCTTCGAACGCGAACTTGTCCCGCAGGGACTCTTGGTAGGCCCGGAACTTCGTCGCCGCGTCACGTTCAATGGCAAGGGGATCCGACGGGCCGATGGGCCTGATCGACTGGACTTGGTTCGCGGCGGTGATAATGCGTCCCCGCTGGGTCCTCACGGAGAGCTCAGAGCCTCTTCTTAGGTTTAACGTGCCGAATATTTCCGCAGCACTCCGACTATCGGTTATTCGATACTCCGCGGAACGACGCACTCCGATTCGGCTCGGACCTCCCGCCCGGACGCCTGGCCTACGCCATGCAGCACCGCGGGCTCTCCCAGAAATCGAGGCCCAGCTGGACGAGGGTGGAATCCGTCGAGGTGATTGCATAAGCCTCTCCAGCCGAGGTGCGGGACACCGTGAGGACCAGTTGCCGGTCCACGACGAGGAGGACGCACGGACAGACAATGGAACGCACCTCCGCAATCTCAGCCAAGTCTGGCGGGATGGCGATCTCGGGAATCGCGATCCGGAGGCGAACGCGCCGGCGCGCGACCCGTTGGAGTTCGTCCTCCAGCTGCCGGAAGACGGATTCGTCGGATGCGAGCAAGACGATGTCCTTACGGGCCGACCCGATCAGGGCCTTGGCCCGCGAGACGACGTTCGTCAGTCCCTTCAAAATGTAGGCTACCTCGGCCGAGGGCGATTCCGTCGCGGCACGGAGCGGTTCTAGGAGGGCAGCCACGCGGACCGTCGCCGCCTTTCGGCGATCGTATTCGGCCTCGATCAATCGAGCGAGTTGGACCTCGACTTCCTTCGGGGGGACCACCCGGTAGGATTTGGGCTTGCCGGGCTGTACCTCAATCAAGCCCTTCTCCGCGAGCTCGCCGAGGGCGTAGTAGATCTTCGAGTCCGGAATCCCGGTCTTGCTGACGAGCTCTCCTGCGGTGGCCTGGGGCAAACGCACGAGCGCGCAAAACGCCGCGGAGGCCTTCCCACCGATTCCCAAGTCGCGGAGGATCGTCACAATCCGGTCGAGGGAAGGGGCCAGGGACTCCTGCAACAAGGCGTTCGCCCGGACTTTCGCTTCCGACACCTAGGAGCCGAGGGAAGGGAACCTATTTGAGCTTGTCTACTACTCGGAGGAAGTAGGTAAGCATGGATCAGACAAACACACCGGAGCAAACTCGGGACCCCACCCCTTCGACGCGAGGGGACCGTGGTCAAGCAGGTCCGTGTTGCGCCTGCCCCTGCGGCACGTGCTGCGGCTGCTGTTGAGGGCGACCTCCGCTCAGGCCGAGGCACAGCTCCCGCAGCCCTTCTCCGGTCGCGGGGGCGAATTGTCCCGGGAAGGCTCAAGTGCCGCGGGACCTCTGGTGCCACCCATGGCCCCGAGTCCCGCACGGACACCGTGCTTCTTCGACGGGGCCTGTGCGCGGAACCAGTTCGGGAACAAGGGCCGCATGCGAATCGCGTATGTCGTGGACGGGGCTCGGGTGGTCCGCGAGGTGGAGGATCTCGACACGCCCAACGGCCCGATTCGAAGCAACAACATCGCCGAGTACAAGGCCCTGATCCTCCTCCTGAACCACCTGCGGGAACGACAAGAGGGCCGCGGGACCCGGAAGGGCTACCTGGTCTGCGGCGACTCCCAGCTCGTGATACGACAGATGCTCGGCGAGTATCGAGTGACGAAATCGCACTTGCGACCGCTTCATTCAGAGGCAAAGAAAGTTGCTGCGGAACTCGACGTCGAATTCCGATGGGTCCCCAGGGAACGCAACTTGGCCGGACATCTCCTCGAGGCTCGACATCCAAGGGACGGAGAAGCCACCAGGGAGAATTGAACTCCCGACCTGCCGCTTACAAGGCGGCTGCTCTACCGACTGAGCTATGGTGGCGCGCCGAGTCCATCGGGCGTTGCGCTAAAATGGTTTCCTCGGGAGAAACGCGCGAACGCATGCGAAGAGTCTCATTTTCGGAAATCAAGGAAAAGGCTTTATTCGAGCCACTCGGCCTCGGCACCGAAGGTGAGCGGTCTTCCCTGTCCAAACTGCGGTAGCGAGTTGGCGTTCCTCGCGCAATACCAACGGCACTACTGCTACGCCTGCGGCAAATACGCTCCGGAGGGATTCGGGGACCGAGGCGCGAAACGCTGCCCGACCTGCACCGGGATCCTATCGTACGTCACCCAGTACGATCGGTACTACTGCTACCGTTGCAGCTCATACCCGCCCGAGGGCGTTTTCATGGAGCCGCAAGCGACGGCGACGTCGCCGCCCAGCGATGCACCGGCCGCCGCGAGTTCGACCGCTCTGGTCGTGCTTGAGCCCGCAAAACGTCAGGACCTCGCGCCCTCCGCGTCAGAGCCCGCCGCGACGGGCCCCGTCGAGCGGACCGCGGAAGAGGAGATTCAACCTCAAGACACGGGCTCGCAGAAACAGAGGCGAGCGTTGGATCGAGAGGAAATCACGACCGCGAAGAAACCCCTCCTCATGCAACTGTGCAAGGATTACGACCTCGAGTCGACAGGCACTCGGGAGGAACTCCGGCAGCGTCTTCTGAGCTACTTAGACCAACTCGAAGGGACGGAGTCGTCGGATGCTGCCGCAGAGACGACGGAGGCCGCAGGGGAGGCGGAAGGAACTCGTCAGGAACCGGAAGCCGAATCTCCAGAGCCCGTCATCTCCGAGGAACAACCTCCCGAATCTTTCACCTCCGAGGCACAACCTCCCGAATCTGTGACCTCCGAGGCACAAGAAACCCCCCAGGGGATGGCCGAATCAAGCGACTCCCAAATCGGGTCGCAGACCGAATCAGCTCCTTCGCTCCCATCGGTCGCCGCAAGCACGACGACCCTCCAAGTCCGTCCCGAGGCCCCGACGCCCGGGCCCGCCGAACCTTCCGGGGTCGCAGCTGCCTCCCGAGAACCGATCGCCCAGGTCGCCCCGTCGTACCCGGCCACGAAGGTGGACCATCCGTGTCCAACGTGCGGCCGAGCGCTGACCTATGTCCAGCAATACGGTCGATGGTACTGCTATTCCTGCCGGACCTACGCTCCGCGGACCATGGCGAAGTTCGCGTGTCCGAACTGTGGCGCCGCCCTCCGATGGATTTCGCAGTACAGCCGATGGTGGTGCGACGCCTGTCGTCGGTACGCTCCCGCGGATCTCCCAAAGCCGGAGGGCGCCACCGCACAGACGACGGTCGTCCCATCCGTCGCGACCCGACCCGTCGCTGCGACCACGATCACGCACCGCCACCCGAGTCCCGGGAGCGCAATCGGCCTCGTCTCGTTTGGCTTGCTCCTTTTCGTCGTGTACGAGGTCCTTGTCGACCTGCCGGCCGTCCTGTCCGTGAACACGGGATTCATCCTCGCTCCCGACGTCGCATTCGGCCTCCACTTCTTCGCCTTCCTCTTCGTGGCCGTCGGTGCAATCCTGGGCCTGTCCGCGATCCGGGCCCGGCGCTGATCCGAAAAGGTTTTTCCGGGTAGAGGCCCTCCGCGCGGTCCTCGATGCGCCTCCAGCAGCTCGTGAAGGATGAGCGACAACCGCGGGATTTCGATCCGCGGGCGTACATCTCCTCGTGGACAGAAAAGGACCTCCTCCACGGCAAGGTCGTGGAGGCCTGGGTCATCATCTTCCGCACGCGGGGCTGCTACTGGGCCCAGGCCAGCGGATGCTCGATGTGCGGGTACGTCAACGACGTCGCGCGGGAGGTCTCGCCGTCCGACCTCTTCCATCAGCTCGATGGGGTCCTCCAGAAGTACGGATCCCAGCCGATGGTCAAGGTGTACACGTCGGGGAACTTCTTCGATGACCACGAAGTTGTCCCGGAGGTCCGCCGCCGGATCCTCTCTGAACTCGGAGACCGTTGCGACAAGGTGATCGTCGAGACCCTGTCGCACCTGCTCCGCCGCGATCACCTGGAGGAAGCCCTCGAGCACGTCGACGAACTCGAGATCGCCCTGGGCCTGGAGTCGACCGACGAGCGGGTCTTGCGCCACTCCGTGAACAAAGTGTGGGGCTTGGCGGAGCACGCGCGGGCCGCGGCCCTCACCCACGAGGTTGGCGCGACGGTCAAGACCTACCTGCTCGTGAAGCCCCCCTTCCTCACGGAACGCGAGTCGATCGAGGACGCGATCCGCTCGGGCCACGAGGCGGACCCGCACAGCGACACGATTTCCTTCAACCCCGTGAACGTGCAGAGCCACACGATCGTCGATCGCCTGTTCCGCCGAGGGGAGTACCGGCCCCCCTGGTTGTGGTCCGTGGTCGAGGTGCTCGAGCGCACGCGAGACCTGAAGGCCCACGTGAAGTCCCATCCCACGGCGGGCGGCATGGCTCGCGGCGCCCACAACTGCGGGACGTGCGATCGCCGGATCGTCGATGCGATCGAGGAGTTCTCCTTGGGCCTTCGACGAGACTTCTCAGATCTGTCGTGTGGCTGCAAGGAACTCTGGCGGACGTACGCGGACGTCCAGGGGTTCATGCTCACCGCCGCGGACCCGCTCGCGATTCTCGAGGCGTAAATTTCATAGGAACCCCGAAGTTCGGGACCTCCGATCACGATGCGCGAGTACGAATTGAAGCGGGGCATCGCGAAGACCCTCGAGGGGGAAGGACTCCGCACCATCGCCCGCGAAACCTTCCCGGATGTCGGGATGGAAGGGGGCCGGATTACCGTATCGTTTGGGGCGATCGAACGGATGACCGCGTGGTCGGACGGGAAGAAGCTGTTCGTCGACACGGTCATGAAGGCGGGCGTCCCCGATCACGTGGCGACCGAGACGATCAAGGCCTTCAACGCCTTCCTGGAGAAGGCGACGGGATACACGGCCAAGGAGCGGAGCAAGAAAGCCCAGGAGGCGGCGAAACGGGGCATGGCTTGACGGATCCGCCATGCCCTCGCCGGTCCGCACCGCCCCTGCCCGTCCCCGTCGCTTCGCGTCGCTGGGATCGGAAGGGCTTCGGCCGAGGTAGGGACCGGCCTAGCCGAAGAGAGCGCCCAACCCTGCGGCTGCCTCTTCCTCGGAGACCTTCTCTTCTTCCTTCTTCTCCTCTTTCTTCTTCTCTTCCTTCTTCTCCGGAGCGGGCGCCGCCGCGGGTGCGGCTGCGGGCATGGCCACGGCCGCCTTCAAGGCCTCGTCGATGTTCACGCCTTCCAAGGCCGCGGTCAGGGCCTTCACCCGGGTCTCATCGACCTTCACGCCGGCGGCCGTCAGGACCTTCTTCAGGTTCTCCTCACTCACGGGCTTGCCCGCGGCGTGCAGGACGAGGGCTCCATACACATATTCCATCCGTTGTCACCTCCTTTTCATTCCGTGGATCCTGGGGACGAGCGATCCCCTTCGGCGCCGCCAGGGACACGGGCCGCGAGGGCGAACGCGTTCGATTGGGCTTTCGCGAGCAAGAACTTGATGGACTCCTTCGTGGGGAACTCGGATTCAAGGGAGAGGGTCAAGGCGTCGCGGAACGCCTTGATCAGGAGCGGTCCGATCGTCTCCTTCGTCGGATAGGCCGCGGCGAGCGCGAGGGCGAGCGCCTGGCGGCCCGCCTGCGCAATCTGGCCCCGAATCACGCCCTCGTCGATCGCGAGGGTCTCCCGCCAGAACACGGTCCCCTTCTCGTACGCGCCCCGTAGGTCGAGTCCCACGACGAGCGGATAGACCTCCAGCCGCGCGAGCTGCTGGGCGATGTCCCGGGGAATCCGCTGCCCCGCCTTCACGAGGAGCTTGTCCTGACGGATCACGACCTTGCCCCGTTCGATCGCCGCGGGGATTCCAGCCTTCTGCAGTTCGCCGACCACCGGACCCGGCTTGAACGGAGTCTCCCCGGCCCGGGCCCAGAGATCCTCGGGGGCGATCTCGCCTCCGCGCGCGGGGGCCCGCGTCTTCGTGGACTCCAGCTCTTTGTACAGACGGAAGGGATTGAGGTCCGCCGTCACGACCGCGGTCTGCCCCTCGATTGTCTCCCCAAGCTTCCCGAGGTCCGGCTTCTTGGCGCTCGCCTTCTCGAGAGCGAGGCGCAGGAGATTGTTCTTCACGACCGTGATCGTGGCGTGCCCTCCGAGCTTCTTTCGGATCGCTTGGAACTGCGGGGCGGGGATGCCTTGGATATTGACGATCCCGATGACTTGGGCGCGGGCACAACGGGCCGCGAGGTCTTCCACGAGCCGGACCTTATCCGGGGCGACATGGGGCATGGACGGTTCCTCAGAGATATCTCACGGCCGGGCCCATCGTCGTCTTGACGTAGGCCGACTGGATGTTGAAGCGTCCCCGTTCCAGCTTCGCGATCACCCGGCGCATGAGGGCATCTAGGTTCTCCGCCAGGTCATCCGGCGGCATGTCCCGGGTCCCGATCGCGGCATGGAAGGTCCGCTTGTCCCGGCTCCTCACGCGGACCGTGTTCCGCATCGCGTTAATCAGGTTCGTCGGGTCCGCGGTGGGCGGCACGGGCCGCGGCATCCGCCCTCGCGGGCCCAGGACGATCCCCAACCGTTTCCCGATCACGGGCATCAGGGGTGCTTCCGCAATGAAGAAATCATAGGCCCTGGCGAGAGCACGCGCCTTCCGCTTGTCCGAAGCGTACTCCTCGATCTCCTGCGGCTGGATCACGAGATCCGCCACGTTCCGCGATTTGAGGGCCAATTCGCCGGAGGCAAACACCGCGATCTGGACCGGCTTGCCCCGTCCCTTAGGAAGGACGACGTCCTCCTCGACCCGATTCTTCGGCACGGAGAGGTCCACATCGCGCAGGTTCACGGAGACTTCGATGGACTCCTTGAACTTCCGAGGCTTCGCGGCCTCGAGGAGCTTGTTGATTGTCTCCACCGAATGCTTTTCCGCCAGGGAAGATCGCCTCCTGCAGTTCGAGCGGCCAAACGAGCCTCCTGCACAGGGGAGGCGACGAAAGAGGGTGAGCTAATTAAGGTTTCCGGGCGGATTGAGAGGCCTCACGTTCCCCGGGCCTTTCGCGGTCTCCGGAAGCTCGAGGCGCGACGCGGAGCGGGTGGACCGACCCAATCCCCGTTATCATCCTGGCGATGATAAACCCACGCAACCCTTTTGTAAGCGACCTTCCCTCGCGTCCTGCGGATGCGGGACGAGGACGCGGTCCGGGCCCTCGAGACCCTGGGTCTGACGGGCAAGGAAGCCCGCGCGTATCTGGGCCTCGTCGGCGGGGGAACCTCGACCGCCCACGAGGTCAGCCAATCCCTAGGCGTCCAGTATCCCGCCGTGTATCGGATCCTGCAATCCTTGCAGACGAAGGGATGGATCGAGGTGTCCCAGGAGCGCCCGAACCGATACCGGGCGCGGGCGCCGCGGATCGTGGCCGAGGAGGCCCGGCAATCCCGCGAGGAGACCTTGGTCGCCGCGGCGGAGGCCGTCGCGGGACTCCGGGAGGCGGCCCCGTCGAAGGGAAGGTCGACGGATTCGGACCTTTGGATGTACAAGGGAGCGGAAGCGATCGGTCGGAAACTTCGCGAGGTCGTGCTCGCGAGCAACCGCCAGATCCTGTGCGCGAGTCCTTTCCCGGTCGCCCCCGAGGTCCTCCGGCTCCTCTTCGACGTGCTCGGGCGATCCCGCCGGGTCGTGCGGGCGGTCCTCAACGAGGCGAATCGGGCGGACCTCGCGGAGATCGGGGGACTCCTCGGGCGGAACGTCCGCGTCCAGTTCCAATTCCCCTCGCGGTCCCTCCCGGCGACGCGGCTTGCTCACACGTTCGTTTTCCCGAGCGATGAGGAGGTCTTCATCCTGAACTCCTTCTACCGGGACGGTGCGTTCATCCCCGACAAGCTCCAAGGCCTATGGGTGGGGGACATGGACTTCGTCCGGATGCAACTGGAGGCGACGCTCCTGGACCGGCCTCGGCCCCGAGGCCGGCGGGCCCTCCCCCGGCCCGCGTGACGAGCGTCACGTCGACGGGGCGTAAACGCCGCGTGGGCCCTTGGGAGGCTCCGAGGGGTCTCGATCTTCGTGGAGGAATCAGCCGGCCAATTGCTTGTCGAACTTGCCCGCCTGAATTTCCTTCGAGAACTCCTTCGCGGGCTTTCCTTCGACGGTGACCCCCATCGAGACACAGGTCCCGACGACCTCGAGGACCCGGGCCTTGAGGCTCTTCGCGAGCATCGCGTCGGCCTTCATCTTCGCAATCCGGATCGCCTGGGGCAGGGTCAAGTTCCCGACCCGGGTTTTGCCCGCGTCCCCGGAGCCTTTCTCGACCCTCAATTCCTTGGCAATGAGGGCGGACGTCGGGGGCGTGCCGACCTCGATCGTGAAGGCCTTCGACTTCGGGTCGACGATCAGGGTGACAGGGACCTTCATCCCCTCGAACGATTTCGTCTTCTCGTTGATGGCCTTCAAGATCTCGACGATGTTCACGCCGAGCGGCCCGAGGGCAGGACCCAAGGGCGGCCCGGGCGTTGCCTTCCCGCCATCCACGAGGACTTCGAGTTTCTCGGGCATGAGGAGCGTCGCGACGTTCCGGCGTGCAATAAACGTTTCGTCCCAGGGTCAGCGCCACACGTACCCGCGTCTGCCGCGGGCCGGGCGTCACCTCTCCTCTTCCTTCTGGAGGACGCGAACGCTATCCCCGCGGACCGTGACGGGGATCCGGACCATCGCCTCAAACAGTTCGACGGTAATCTCCTCCTTCGTCTCGTCGATCTTCATGACCCGGGCCTTCTCTCCCTTGAACGGACCGGCCACGAGCTCGACGATGTCCCCCTCCATGATGCCGCTGACGATCGGCTTCGGCGTGAGGTAGGCCTCGATCTCGGAGAAGGAGATCCCCGTCGACTCGCCCTCTCCCTTCACGACGCCCCTCGCCCGTCGGAGGCCCCGGACGACCTCCTCGAGTCGGTCCGGGTTCATGCTCTCGACGTAGACGTAGCCGCGGAAGTTCGCGGGGACGAGGATCGAAAAGACCCCGACGTCCTTCGCCTTCGCGCGGGCGTAAATCGCGTCCGCCACGGCCCGCTCGTGCCCAATGGAACTTTTCACCGCGAGGATCGCCTGTCGCGCGCTGAAGCTCAGGGTCTTCGCGTCGAACGCCCCGGGGTCTCCCTTGGAAATCGCGTTCACGACGACGTTCAGGCGGTCCCCATAGCGGGCGCCCTTCGGACAGGTGATCGTGAGGGTGATCTCGCGCTGGCCGTCCGCGATGAGCGCGAAGTCCTTCTCGGTGACCTTCGTGAAGGTGACGTCCCAGACCTTGTCCTCCACGCCGTACAATTTCACGGTCCACTCCGGAGGGTCCGGCAGCTCGGAATTGTAGACCAGGTCGACCTTGATTCGGACCGTGTCGTCCTCCGTGCCCGTGTTCGTCACGAGGACCGAATACTCCTTCGTCTGGCCCGCCGTCAGGCTGACCTTCTCCTCCACGAGATCGAGCTTCACGCCGTAGCGGCCAACCGAGGGGGCCACCGGCCGGGTCTCCGGCTTCGGCTCCCGTTTCGGCAGGTCATCGATGAGGCCCACGAAATCAGCTCCCCGTGGTCTGAAAGAGACCGCGGAAGATGTTGGGCCCGTACCGCATGATGAGATAGATCACGAAGCCCAGGGCGCCGATCGCGGCGATCCCGAGGCCCGTGATCATGACGACCTTCGAGTATTCGTCCGAGGTCGGCTTCCGCGCCATCTTGAGGACGCGGCCGTACTTGCCCTTCCCGAGGCGCTTCATCCGCTCCTCGATTCGACGCTGGACGTCCCAGCTCTTGTCCACTATGTCCGCCATCGCCCTCACCGAACAATGTCCACGGTCCCGGACGCGCGCGGCCGCACGTGCTCGCCGGGCCC
>DASQXV010000137.1:0-3539 GCA_035639595.1 Thermoplasmata archaeon
CGTGACGGTTGGCGGGGCCTACAACCCGGATACCGGGTTCGGCCTCGGCCCGAACGATCTCGCGACCCAGAGCGCGAGGGGCCCGACCCTCGACGGCCGCATCAAGCCGACGATCCTCACCCTGTTCGACGGCGATTCCGCGATGTCCGATGGCGACCCGACGAGCGGCCGAGGGTCCCCTGACGCGCATTGGGCCGGAACGAGCTATTCGACGCCCGCGGCGGCCGCGGCGGCGGCGATCATCCGGCAGTACTTCGTCGACGGTTGGTATCCCGCGGGACGACCCGTCGCGGCGAACGCCCGGAATCCGAGCGCCGCGTTGATCCGGGCCATGCTCATCGCGTCCGGCCAGTGGGTGACGGGGAGCGGGACGACGGCTCGATCCTCTTCGGACACGTGGCCCAACAACGAACAAGGGTTCGGACGGGTCCTGCTCTCCGAGGTCCTTCCCCTTGCGGGTGATCCCTTCGGGACCGAGGTGATCGACGAGAACGGCACGGGGCTGCTGACGGGAGATGCGGTCGCCTACACGTTCCACGTCGCATCGGACGGCCCGGTCAAGTTCGTCCTGGCGTGGAGCGACTATCCGGGGACGCTGGGAGCCGCGAAGGCCCTCGTGAACGACCTCGACCTCGAGGTGCGGGCCCCGGATGGGACCGTGTACCGCGGAAACCACTTCGGCCCCTTCGCGAGGGGCGAATCCCTCCCCGATGGGGCGTTCGACACGACGAACGTCGAGGAGGCGGTCCTCCTGCGGGCGGCGAAGGCCGGGGACTGGACCGTCCGCGTGATCGGATCCAACGTGCCGGTGGGCCCGCAACCCTTCGCCCTCGTGGCGACGGGGAACGTCGACGGCTCGTATGGCCGCGTGGTCCTGGACCGCGCCGCCTACTCCGAGCGCGATACGATCCGCATCGCCGTCGAGGACTCCAATGCGTCCTCCGTCGTCGCGCACGTGACCTCGGGCCTCGAGCCCGCCGGGGAGGACGTCACGTTGTCCCGCGGAGGTCCCGATGAGGTCTGGCGGGGCTCGATCGCCACCGGCATCGGGACCGCGGCACCGGACGGCGTCGTCCAGGTCCGCGAGGGGGACCCGATCACCGTCACGTATCAGGACGCGTCGCCGGCCCACACCGCCTCGGCGGCGGCGAGGATCCTCGCGAGCGGCCCGACCCTCCACGACGTGACCGTCACCGCAATCGATGCCACGAGCGCGACGATCGCATGGGAGACCGACGAACCGGCGACGTCGGAACTCCGATACGGTACGGCCCCCGGGTCCCTCACCCGCGGCTCGTCCTCGACGGACCTCGTGACGCACCATTCCGTGGCCCTGCGGGCCCTGGCCCCCGGCACCCGCCACTTCTTCGATGTCGCCTCCCGGGGACTCCGAGCGAACGTGACCCTCGACTCGAACGGCGGGCGCACCTACGTGTTCGATACCCCGCCCCTCGGCGACGTCCTCGTCGTCATCGGCGGGTCCTCCTTCCCTCCCGAGCGGGAGGCCTCGTACGCCGCCGCCTTGGACGGGAACGGATGGAGCTGGTCGATCTGGCGGGTCGCGGATCTGGGCCTGCCGAATTGGACCGTCCTCCGGGACCGCCGTGCGGTGATCTGGCAGGTGGGGCTGGAGCAGTACCCTCCGTTCAATTCGACGGAGCGGGACCTGATCCGGACGTACCTCGACCGCGGCGGCCGGCTCATCGTCTCCTCCCATGACGCGGCGTGGGCGCTGTCGGACCCCGCGTCCGCGTTCGAGACCGTCGAAAGTGCGGCCTGGGTACGGGGCGTCCTCAAGGCCGCGTTCAGCTGCGACCCGACCTCGATCGGCCAGGTGAACGGCGTGGGTTCCGACCCGATCAGCGGCACCTACACGGGCGGCGTGTCGTATGCCCCGCACCGGGACGGCGGCGCCGACGATCAGGTCTCGCCGATCTCCGCGGGCGGACCCACGACGACGATGTGGACGGACGGACAGGTTGTGAGCCCGTCGCCGCCCGCGACCCAGTGCTCCCAGGGCCGGCCCATCGGACTCCGCTGGGTGTCCGCCGCGGCGAACGGGACGGCGGGCGACGGGGTCTGGGGCGGGACTCCGTCCCGACTCGCGTATTTCGCCTTCGAGCTCACGGGCATCGATGCGTCGTCGGGGAACCTGAACCCGACGAGCGCGACGCGCTCTGCGATCCTGGACGCGGCCCTTCGATGGCTCGTGAGCGCATCGACTTCGAGCCTCGACCGCGACCACCCGGACATGGCGATCACCTCCCCGAACGGAGGGACCTTTGCCAACTCTCCCATTCCCATCGGCTGGACCGCGACCGCGTACGGGTCCGGCGTGGGGATCGCGAACTTCACCCTCGACGTGAGCGGGGATCGCGGCGTCACCTGGAGTCCGATCGCGACCGTACCGGGATCCGCTCGATCGTATGCGTGGGATCCCAGGAGTGTACCGAACGGGGATCGGTACCTGTTGCGGATCACGGCAAGGGACGACGGACGTCCCTCGCTTCAGGCGGACGACACGACGGATGCAACCCTCTCGATCCGCCGACCGGGAGGCGATACGATGGGGCCGACCCAGTGGGCGGGGAGCGTCCGAGTCGACCCGCGACCTCCCGGCGCGGCCCGCGCCGTGACCTTCAACGGGACCGCAGACGACCGGGCGGAAGGGGGCAGCGCGGTCGCCGCGGCCGAGCTCTTCCTCCAGAGGACCGAGCCACCCACGAACGCCTCCGGAAGCGGCATCCCGATGACGGCGGCCGACACGTCCTTCGACAGCCCCGTCGAGCGGGTCACGTGGCAGGCGGGCCTGCCGATGGCCCCGCCAGGGACCACGTGCGCCTGGGTCCACGCCCAGGACGACGCCGGGAACTGGGGACCCTTCTCGTCCACGTGTTTCGTCGTCATCGATGCGGGACCCGACGACGTGCCCCCGGTCTCCGTCTCCCTCGACGAACTCCGATTCGCCGACGGCGGCGCGAACCTCTCGATCGGATGGCGCCCTTCCTATGAAGACGGCCTCTACGGCGGCGCGACGGAGTATCAGGTCCTCCGAGCGACCACGCCACGGGGCCCCTTCGTCGCCGTGAGCGGTGCGATCGCCGTGAATGGGAGCGCGCGGTACACCTTCATCGATCCCGGCGCCGGCGCAGACCCGTCCGATGCCTTCTACCGGATCGAGTCGCGCGATGCCGCAGGTAACACGGGCCGTTCGACGAGCCTCGCGGCGAAGGTCCGCCTCGCCTTCTCCTCCGGGCCCAATCTCCTCGGGGCTTCGTTCCGACTCACGGATCCCGCGGTCCTAAACCTCCTCGCGGGTCGCGCCTGGTCGGAGGCGTGGACCTACGACGGCTGCGCGGCCGGATTTGGATGGGCGTCCGTCCGGCCGACGGACGCCACGGGATTCTCGTTGCCCCTCGGCCGCGGCTTCTGGCTCAACGGGACCGCCTCGGACTCCGTGCCCCTCCTGGGCGTCATCTCCCAGACGACCCGCTTGAGGCTGTGCGCGGGCTGGAACCTGATCGCCCTCCCGGGATTCG
>DASQXV010000138.1:0-20174 GCA_035639595.1 Thermoplasmata archaeon
AGGACCTTCACCTCTTCCATGGATGGAACTTCCCGTGCCGGCAACAATCAGCGGCTATTTTTGCTGTCCGCGTCGAACGCGCGGGACCGGGGCTTCGTAGCGACCCCAGAGCGCGTCTTCCTTGTCCCGCGAGAGGACGGAGGCAGCTCGAACCAGATTTCCACCCGATAGCCGTCGGGATCGAGGAAGAACACGTACGGCTCTCCGGGCACGAACTCCCCCCTCTCCAAAATCGTGCCTCCCGCGCGTTCCGCGGCCTCAACCGCCGCATCGATATCCCGCGAACGGCGGAGGCGGAACCCGATGTGGGACACCCCGCCGGGCCGACCCGCAGAGGCGGGGTCCTCCTCGAAGACGATGACATCGCGGCTCCCGGGCGTCTGGACCTGGAGGCTCTTGGCGTCCCGATACACCTCACGGACCCCGAAGATCCGTCGGTAGAACCGGAAGGATCGTTCGAGGTCTCGGACGGCGAGGCCGACATGGGTGAGCCCGTAGGTCCGGATCATCGTCTCCTCCGTCGGCGATTCGCGGGGGATCGCCCCGTCGAACGATGACCCGTCCGCGCTTGAGGCGCTCGAGCCGTCCTCCGAGAACCCGAGCCCTCGGGCGGGGCGAAGACGACCAGCAGGCTCAACGGCTCCCGGATCGAATGGAAGGCATGCTCGACCCGTGCGGGGACGAAGATCACGCCGCCCGCGGACACCGCCCGGTCCTCACCGCCCACCCGGAGGGTGGCCCGCCCCGCGAGGACGTAGTAGATCTCATCCTCGCCGTGGGGCGTCTGCGTGTCCTCCCCAGACTCCGGCAACTCGTAGATTCCCGCGCTCATCGACGGAGTCCGGACGAATTCGAGGTAGGGCGTGGAGGTCCCGCGCCGGGCCGTCAGCAACTCGGAGATGTCATGGGCTTTCATCGCGGGCGCACCGGCGCCGTCGGATAAAGAGGCGTCCCTCCGCCACGGTTAAGTAGCTCCGCCTCGTAACGCCGAAAGGATGGGCGAATCCGACGAGGAACCGGAACGGCGGCGTCCGGAACCGCCTCCCGTCGAATTCGTCAGGTCCGGGGAGCCTGCGGCCCCCCTGCCGCCCCGGGACCAGCCGCCCGCGGCCTGGGTGCCCCGACCGGAAGACTACTTCAGGCCCACGGGCCCACCTCCCGCGCCGACAGGAGCGCCGGGCCAGCTGCACATTGCCGCGGCCCTCCTCCTCGTCCTCTCCGCCCTCGTGGCCATCGGCTGGACCGTGACCCTCAGCGTCCGCTTCCTCAGTCCCTCCGACTACGCGAACGCGACGAGCAACCTGACCGCGACCGAGTGGGCCCTCGGGCAGGTTTGCGGCCTGATCGGGATCTGGGGCCAGTCGACCGCCCTCCTCGCCGGCCTCATGGCCTATCGCCGCCTCCACTGGGGATTCGCGATGGGCTGCGCGACGGTCTCAATCGTCGCGATCGGGCTGAGCGCGGCCGTCTTCGCCGACGCGTATTTCGGGGGCGCAGCGGCGCTCGGCCTAGTGGGTGTGCTCATGCTCGTCCGGGCGCGTCGGGAGTTCGCCTCGTAAGCCCCGCCCCGAGGGAGGACCTGGCAAGTCTACGGAGGGACGGAGGCGGCCCGCCCGCGGATCAGGAACCGGCACACGGGGTCCCCTGCGACAACCCGGTGGGACGTCTCGACGTCCGCGCGCAGGAGCTTCTGGAACATCGCCCGTTCGATCCCGCACGCTTCCGGATAGGCCTCGGCGACGGCCATGATCGGGCAGTTGTGCTCGAGCATCTCGACCGTGTTCTTCCCCGTCCGGCCCACCTCGGCCATGTAGCCGCCCTCGTCGCGGATCTCCGCGAGGGCCGAGACCTTCTCCCTCAGGCCCGCATCCGGCACGCGCCGGCGGTTCGTGTCGAGGACCTCCTGCGCCCGCTGCTCCAGGAGCCGGACGATCGCCTCGCGGCCGAGCTTCTCCTCGATGAACCGGAGGGCGCACAGGGTCATGTGGGTGTAGGCCTCGGGGAACAGGCCCGCGGACCGATTGGTCAGCGCGAAGAAGGCGCGGGGGCGGCCGCGGCCGCTCGGCCGGGACGAACGCTCGACGAGCCCCCTGGTCTCCAGCCCATTGAGGTGCTTCAGGGTCGCCATCTTCGAGAGGCCGAGGCCCCGGGCGAGGTCCCCCAAGGACACGCTCCCGCTCCGCTTCAACGTCAGGAGGATCTCTTTCTTCGCGGAAGAGAATCCGGCTTCCAGGGCACCCCGATCAACCTCGGACACGCGCATGGGGCGGATATCGACGTCCCGATATTATAAACCTATCCGGTTACAAAATAAATCAGGACCCGCGTGCTCGCGCCACCAGGCGCTCGGTCCGTTTCCTCAGTTCGGAGGCGGCGGCGGGAGGGTCGACTCGGGCGGCGGCGGGCTCTCTTTCCTGCGGCGCCGAAGCACGAGCAGGGCGACGAGCGCGAGGGCTCCGATGAGGACGGTGCCCGCGACGACCGCGATGATGAACAGGGCGCCAGGGCTCGACGGAGTCGGGAGCTGCAGATCGGCTTGGACGTCCGTGGTGACCGTCGGGTCGTGGCGCACCGAAAGGCCGCCCCGGAAGCTGAGGCCGGCGAGCAGCACGAACCCAAAGAACCGGTTCCCGTTTTCCCCGACGGCGGAGAATCGAACTCCTGAGACGATCTGCCCGTACACAGGGCGGAGGGCGCCGTCGACGGTGCTGATCGCGACCCACAGGTAGCGGCCGATCCGCGTCCAGTTGCCCCCGAAGTCCACGTTCGGGGTTAGCAGCCGTCGCGTGGCGGCGTAGGTTCCCGTCGTGTCGTTCGCCGTCGCCGCTCCCGTCGTCGTGTTGAACTGGGCGGTCCCGGCCTCGCGCATCCGCCCGAGGACGTGATTCTCGAGCCACTGGTCGGCGAGCGCCGCGGGGATCAGATTCCCGACGATGGCACCGACCTCGAGCAGGAGCCTCCGGGCATTTCCGGCGGGGTTCCCGGGCTCGTACGTCCAGCCCTCGATGTCCTGGTCCCACTTGAGATCGTAATGGACCGCCTTCCCGCTCACGAGGAGGTCCATCATGCGCGTGATATTCACGATCGAGCTCCCGCCGGATACCGTGACCTTCCACTGCGGGACCGATACGTTCGTGACCTGCTGGAGGGAGGCGTTCAAGTGGAACGTGAATCGGACCAGGGGCAGCACGCCCGTGACCGGCCCCGTATAGTTCGCGACGGCCGAATAGGAGAGGTTTCGGGCGCTCAGGTCAAAGGTCCACGTTCGGTACGTGCTCCCATTCGTCTGGACGGGCGACCCGGCGGTCCAGTTCGTGTGGAGATCGACCTTCTTGTAAAGGACATCCCCCGCTCGTCCGAAGTAGTTCGAGAAGGTGTTCGTCGTGCTGTTGTAGACCCGAGCGTAATCCGCCACGAAGTTCCCGTTGTCCCGGAACTCGACGAGGGAGTCGAGTTTCATGGCGTAGAGGGTGTAGACCTTGATCGGGCGGTTCTCGAGGATGCTGCGGCCCTGCGAGTCTACGACTTGGGCGACGCCGAGGTACCTGGCCTTGACCGCGACGACGTAGATGTTGTTGGGATTCGACGGCGTCCCGTAGACGATTCCGAAGGCGGCATCGTTTCCGAACCGTACGAAGACGTGGTCTCCTCCGCCCAACGCGCTCGTCGCCCCGCGCTCGACGACAAGCTGATCGTTGATGTAGGTCGCCGCGCGACCGGGGCCGCTTGCAAAGGCCGCGACGAAGCCTGTCAGGAGGAGGCACAAGGCAAGGAGAATCGCCTTGGTATGCACGAGGAACAGGGCTCCTGGTTGGGCCCGCCCAATCCATCGAGGACTTGAACGTTTCGCCTCGAAATTCAATCCCGATTCCGTCCGGTTAGGCCGCAGACCTCCGCTCGAAAATCGGGGCCGGTGACACGTCGGCAAGCTTCTTACCACGTCCTCTCGTACCCGCCTCCATGCGTCGGCGCGCCCTCGGTCGGACGGGACTCCAAGTCTCCGAAATCGGATTCGGGGCGTGGGCCATCGGCGGGAACGCGCGCGGGAACTCCTACGGTCCCACGGATGACGCGGAATCGATCGCCGCGGTCCGCCGGGCGGTCGACCGCGGGGTGACGTTCTTCGACACCGCGGACGTCTACGGCTGGGGCCACTCCGAGGAGCTGTTGGGCCGGGCGCTCGAGGGCCGTCGGGAGGACGTCGTCCTCGCCACGAAGGTCGGGGGCGATTTCTACCACGGTGGCGTCGTGATGAACTTCGATCCCGGCTACATCGCGTTCGCGCTGGAACGGTCCCTCCGGCGCCTGCGAATGGATCGGATCGATCTGTACCAGCTCCACAACCCGCCCGTGGAGATGCTCTCGGACCCCGCGACGTACGAGGTCCTCGACGCGCTGAAGGCGGAGCACAAGATCGACCACTACGGGATTTCCGTCCACGAGCCCGCGGAGGCGCTGTTGTGCGTCGAGACCGGGAGGGCGGAGGCCGTCCAGATCCCCTTCAGCCTCTTCCGGCAGGAGTGGATCGACGACTTCTTCGAGGCCGCCCGCCGATCCGGAATCGGGGTCATCGCCCGGGAACCCTTGGGAAACGGATTCCTCGCGGGGACCCACCGGGCGGGCTCGCGGTTCCCTCCGGGGGACATCCGGTCCCATTGGCCTCCGCAGATGATCGCGGCCCGCGCCGCGGCGTCGGATCGCCTCGCGTTCCTCGCCCGGCCGGACCGGACGCGGGCCCAGGCCGCCCTCCGGTTCGTCCTCGCGTTCCCGGAGGTCTCCGTGGCGATCCCCGGCGCGAAGACCGTCGCGCAGGTCGACGAAAACACGGCGGAGGCGCCGCCTCTGACC
Organism: Thermoplasmata archaeon; assembly: GCA_035639595.1. Classification (GTDB taxonomy): domain Archaea; phylum Thermoplasmatota; class Thermoplasmata; order RBG-16-68-12; family RBG-16-68-12; genus RBG-16-68-12. Next base: position 4,849 of record DASQXV010000138.1, read on the forward strand.
CGGGACGAGGTCGAACGAGCGCGGGCCCTCTACGCGAAAGGCTTCGCCGTCCCGCCGCGCTGAAGCTTTTTAACCCACCCTCCGCTTAGCACCCCGGAGTCGGGCAGAAAAATGTGGGCTCGGTCGGACCTCCTCGCCGAGCTGAAGGGGCTCGGGCTCCTCCGTTCGAGGGAAGTCGAGCGCTCGTTTTCGCGGGTGTCCCAGGAATCGTTCCTACCGGAACCGCTCGCCTCCCTCGCCTACGCGGACATGCCGCTCCCCGTCCATATGGCCCGTCATCCCTCGACGATGCCCTCGGCCCGATGCCTCGTCGCGGCCTTGGACCTGCTCGAGCCCGAGGAAGGGCTGCGCATCCTGATCGCGGGCTGCCGCGGGGGCTACCCCGGAGCCCTCCTCGCGGAGATCGCGGGGCCCGAACGGGTCGTCATCGTCGAGACCGACCCGGAGCGCCGGGACCGGACCGCCGAGCGGCTCGCGGCCGCCGGCCTCGACGCGGTCCGCCTGGTGTCCTCCCTCCCGTCCGATTCGTTTGACCGGATCCTCGTCCTCGACGCCACGCCGACCCGGTCCCTCGTCGGCCTCCTCTCCGACCCCGGATTCCTGATCGCCCGCGGCCGCGGCGTCCACGACCTCGCCTTCGTGAAGCTGGTCCGGGAAGGCGGCGAGACCGCCCAAATGACCTTCAACGAGGCGCCCGCCGCGGCCGGCTCCCGGGATGGAGACGGACGAGGCCGCATCGACTTCGGGCGCCTCCTTGCGGTCGAGGACCTCCTGGCCCACGCTTGGGAGGGACGGGTCACGGGCCACTACGACGAACACTTCCAAGAGATCGTCGACGAGACCTTCTCGAACGGGCCCCTCGATGCGAGTCGCGCCGATCCGTCCCTGGAGCCGCGAAAGGACGCGGCGCGGCGTGCCTTCCATGCGGCCTACATCCTGCAGAGCGCGGGGGAGCTCGGGCGGGCCGCCGATGCGTACGAGAGGTCGATCCGGCTCGAGCCGTCCGCGGAGGCCCACACGTTCCTCGGTTGGGCCCTCAGCTTCCTCGGACGGTTCGAAGACGCGATCGAGGCGTGCCGGAAGGCGATCGAGGTCGATCCCGACTTCGGGAATCCGTACAACGACATCGGCGCGTACCTGATCGAACTCGGCCGGCTGGACGAGGCCATCCCATGGCTCGAGAAGGCGACGGACGCGCCGCGGTACTGCTGCTACTTCTACGCCCACACGAACCTCGCACGGGTGTATCTCCAGAAAGGCCTGCAGGAGAAGGCTCGCAAGGCCCTCGAGAAGGCGCTCGAGGTGAATCCCGACTACGAGCCCGCCCGCGAGCTCCTCCGGCGGGTCGACCGGGATGCCGGCTACTTCGGGTGACGTCCCAGGACCGTCCTGCGCAAGGCGTCGAAGTCCGCTTCGGACAAAGTCGGCTCGGGGCCGCGGGAGACGAGGAACGACTCCCGACCTCGCTCCGTCGCGACGACGACCTCGTCATCGACCAGACGACCGCCCGACGCATCGGAGGTGGACCGCACCTCATGGACGATTTCCCGGGCCGCCGTCCTTTCGATCTCGCGGTGGATCGCGTACCCTTGGAACTGCCTGACGTTCCACGCCCCGTGAACCTCGAGGTGGGCCCGCAGCTCGAGGAGGCGGCGGTCCGTGGCCACAAGGGTGCCTCCGCGGATCGGGAGCAGGATCAGCGGTCGTTCGTCCTCCGCGAGGTGCTCCGCGAACATCTGGAGGCGGTACGGATCCCGCCGGGCCAACCGGGCGATTCCGAGGAACATGGCTCCATCGAACGCGGCCGCGTCGCGCAAGAGCCCGGCGATGGGGTGGCGGGCGCATGAAGCTTCCCGCGGCCTCACCCTGTTCCTACGGCACGAAGGGCACCCTTATGTGAATCGGCCCCATGGGAAGGAGCGCCGTGACCGCGGAGACGTTGAACCGGGCCCGAGAGGCCCTTGAGAAGGGGAAGTTTGATGAGGCCCTCCGCCTCGTCGAGGCCGCCCGATCGGAAGCGCCCGAGGACTTGGAGATCCGCGACCTGTATGCGGCGACCCATCTGGCCCGCGCAATCCGACTCTCGGACGCGGCACGAGAGTCCCGGCGCCTGGACCTGGGACGCCGCGAGATCGAGTACGAGGAGGAGTTCCAGGACCCGCTGGAGACGGCGGAGGCGTTTCAGCAGGCTTTCGCGGCGATCGAGGAGGTCCTGCGGGTGGACCCGCGGCATCCGAAAGCCCAGATGCTGAAGGCCGCGCTCCTGTTCCGGCAAGACCGCGACTCGGGGCGCCCGAAGGCGCTCGAGATCCTCCGACGGCTCGCCGCGGACGAACCCTCGAACCGCCAGGTCGCCTTCACAATCCGGAAGATCGAGCGGCCGTGCGACCGGTGCGGGGACACCGGATTCTGCTCCCAGTGCAAAGGCCGCGGGGAGCGGAAGACCCTGGGGATCCGCCGCCGGTGCGAGGCCTGCTACGGCCGCGGGATCTGTCCCGTATGCGGCGTCCTCTGATCACTCCTCTTCATCCAAGTCCGCGAGGGCGGGGTCCTTGCCCTCAATCCATTCGACGCGGTCCGCGCGGCCGACCTCCCCGCAGGACAGGCACTCCCACCCGAGGGCGTAGTCTTCGAACATGACGAGGCCTCGCTCCTCCTTCCGGCATTTCGTGCAAGGCCCGGGCACGTATCCGCTCACCCGGAACGCGCGGATGACGACCTCGGCCAATGAGGCCTCCCGCCGGCTCACTCCTGGGCCGGATCGTCCTTGCCGCTCGGGGACATGTACCAATCCGGGACGCCTTGGTCTCCGCCGAGGTCGCATTTCGGGCAGACGTAGTCCAGGATCGGGTAATTGCCATGGGCATGCTGGACGAAGTACACCTTGTCGGCGCCGCACTTCTCGCACTTCTGCGGCTCCCCGCCGATGTTCTTCCGGCTGAACATCCCGCCGTCCGACGCGTCCGGCCGGAGATAAACTTGCCGGTCCCGCAAGGTCCATGACCGCGGGGAAGGTTCGCCCCTCCGTGTTCCTGCGGTTCGAGCGGTTCCGGTTCAAGGAGGGCCGCGAGGAGGAAGGCCTGCGGATCCTGCGGGACCATGCCGCCGCGATCCGCGCGGCGCCCGGATGCCGCGAGGCTTGGTGCGCACAGGGCGAGCATCCCGCGACGGAGTGCGTCGTGGTCGCCCTCTTCGAGGACGAGGACTCCCTGCGCCGCCTCGAGGGACGGCTGCGGTCCGATCCCGCCCGAGGAGGGGACTTCTTCCGCCTCCTGTCGCTGACGAGCCAGCCGCCCGAGGTCGTCCCGTACCGAATCCGGGAGGCCCGGTGAGGGCCCCGCGAAGCTTATTGGGCGTCTCGGGCATGCGGCCGCGGAGAGACCATGGCGGTCAGCTTCCCCACGCTGGATCGACGTATGACCCAGGACCTGCAGGCGTTGCATGATTTCCTCTGGCAAGGCCGCGGGGAGGACGCCTCGTCCCTCGGCTCGAGGCTTGTGAAGGATGCGCAGGACGCGGACGCGTTCCTGCGGCTCGGGGGCCGCCTCCGGAGGAATGCGAAAGGTCTCGCGGCGGGACTCAAGGACGCGGGGAACGGCGAATCCCTATTCGAACTCCTCGAACACACGTGGGGGCTCGGCGCGGCGACCGTCCTCGCGGGGAAGAAGGACTACCGAGGCGCCGCCATCCGCGCGAAGGACGTGATCGCGAGCGCGACGATTGGCGTCTGCGCGAACGCCGGCTGCTTCGAATTCGTCGAGGAGTGGGAGGGCGGGAAGACTGACTTTGAGGCGTTCACCCAGAAACTCACGGGATTCCTGGAGCCCAAGGGCGTCCTCTTCGCAGGGCAATTCAAACGGGTCCTCGATGCCGTGTTCGATGTCGGCGCGAACTGGAACGCCGTGGCGACGAAGGCGGAGCAGGCGCTCGCCGCCCGCGCATCGATCGACGGCTGCGCGTGGTGTCTCCACACCTCGATTTCCATCCGCGAATTGCTCGGCGCTCCTCCGAAGTTCTCGACCGCGGACTTCGCCGCAATCGTCGATCGGACCGTTGGGCGCGGGAGATAGGTTCGTGAGGATATCGGTGGGTCCGGAATGAAACCGACGAAACCGCTCGTCATCAAGATCGGCGAGACACGACTCGACCGGAAGGGAATCGAAGAGATGTTGCGCGCCCTCGGGGTCTCCGCAGAAGGGGCGAAGCGATTTCAGGACGCCCCGGACAACGGCGAGACCTTGATCGAACTAGCGGGACGGGTCTGCTACAACTCCTTCGAGATCGGATTGAACCCGAACGTGACCAAGATCCGGCTCAATCCGAAGGACTACTTCGAAAATTTGTTGAGGAAAGGAGACGGGTCGGTCACGGAGCACGCCGTGATTAGCTGGGCCCTTATCGGCGTGTCCCGAATTTTGACCCACGAGCTGGCGAGGCATCGCGTGGGAATCGCGATCAGCCAGGAGTCCTTGCGATACGTACGCCCGAGGGACATCAAGTTCTGGCTCCCCGACGAACTCAGTGGCGAGCAACGCGCCTCCATGGAGGAGGCAGTCCGAGGGATGGAGGATGCGTATCGCCGCCTCGAGGACTCCATCCCGTGGGACGCGATGGACATGGACCGAAAGAAACGTCTCACGTCGGCGATCCGTCGCATCCTCCCGGATGGGATCGCGACCAACGTCATCTGGAGCGCGAATCACCGCACCCTCCGATGGGTCATCGAAATGAGGACCGATCCCGCGGCCGAGGTAGAGATCCGGATGGTCTTCGATCAGATCGCCCAGATTTGCAAGCGGGATTACCCGAACATCTACCAGGACATGGTGCGAAAGGAATTGCCGGATGGGACCGGCACTTGGAAGCCGATGCTCAGGTCCAAGGTCTAGGCCGGCGAGCGCGGAACTACAACCACCGGAAGAGGACCTTCCAGAACTCGGCCTTGTCCGGCTTTCGGACGCCCGCGAGGACCGTGGCCAAGAGGTGCTTCTTCTGGGCCTCCGCATCCTCGTAGCCCGCGGACATCGCGTCGTACGGGGACAGTTTCTCCAAGATCGTCTTCTCGACAAGGATCGCCTGGCCTTCTCCGACGACCTCGTCCTTGAACTTGACGACCAGGCGGTTGCCCGGCACGAGCTTCATCCGGTCATGCTCTTCCGGGGTCAGATACGTCTGGTACACGTACTGCTTGCGGATCTTCTCCTCCGCCCCCGGATAAGCGATCACGATCGCCTTCGGGGGCGCCGCGTTTGGCGGGATCATTGCGGGTCGCAGATGAACTGCCGTCGATGAATGAAGCTTTCTTCGGTCAGAGGGCGGCCAGGACCTCGTCCGTGTGGCCTTCGACCTTGACCCGGGGCCAGATCCGCGCGATCTTGCCCTCCTCATCGATGAGGAAGGTGGTTCGTTCGATCCCGAAGAACTTCCGGCCGTAGAGGCTCTTCTTTTTCCAGACTCCGTAGGCGTCCGTGACCCGGCCGTCCGCATCGCTCAGGAGGGGGAAGTTCAGGTCGTACTTGTCCCGGAACTTCGCGTGGCTCGCGGTGTCGTCGCGGCTCACCCCCAGGACCACGGCCCCCTTCGACGTGACCCGCGCCAGGTTGTCGCGGAAGCTGCAGGCTTCCTTCGTGCAGCCCGGGGTGTCGTCCTTCGGGTAGAAGTACAGGACGACCTTCTTGCCCTGGAGGTCCTTCAGCGCGTAGCGACGCCCGTCGTCCGATTGCAACGTGAAGTCCGGAGCCCGCTCACCGACCGCGACCATGTCGCACCGGCCCAAGAGAGACGTCCGTCGGACTTAAGCGCAGCGATTCGCCGCAGGCCCGAGACGGCTCGACCGGGACGGCCTCTTTCCAGTACAGTATCAGGGTTGGTATTTGTCGTCGCACCTTTTATGTAAACGGACCAAGTTTGATTTTGTACGCCCTCCCAGCCGTAGGATTCCGAAGGCGACTTCATGGCCCGCAAGGCGAGTTCGAAGAAGTCGGAGGCCCAGACGCCTCCTCCTGACTTGCCCTTCACGCCCGCGACGCCGATGCCGAGCCGGCCCGCGACGCCGACGCCGAGCCGACCGAAGACGAAGTTCCCCAAGACCCAGGCTCCCCAACCCCCCCAGGCCCCGCCGCCGGACGTCGGCGAGACCTCCGCGCAGGGATTGCTCCAGCTTTCGTTCGCTCGGCACGCGCATGGCTACGGGATCCTCGGCGCGGTCGCCCTCCTGCTGAACACGATCCTCTTGCTGACCCTCGGCAGCACCGGGTCTCTGGTCCTCCCCGGCGGGCTCCGCCTCGACTTCATCCTGTACCTCCTCCCCGCGGTCGCGGGGGCCCTGGCCTCGTGGGACGCCGTCCGCCTGAAGCGCGCGCCGTATCGGAGCCATTACGTCTCGGGACACTTCGCGATTTCGATCGCGGGGATGCTCCTGTTCTTCATCATCGCGATGTCGATCATCATCATGATCCGAGAGGCCCCGCCGACATGGCTCGTCCCCCTCCTCTATCCGGTCGCCGTGTCCGGCGTGCCCCTGACGATCGTCTCAATGGGGATGACCTGGCAAGGGTTCTCCTCGCGGAAGATCGGCAGCATGGCGACGGCCCTGTTCCTTCCCGTCTTCATGTCCGTCCTCACGCTGTTCCCCCTGTTCGGCCTCTTCCCGATCGACACTTCGAACTGGCTGAACCTGCTCGCCGTCACGTTCCTCACGGGCGCCCTGGCGACGGAAATCTCGGGATCCCTCCTCCACATCATCGCGTCCTCGACCTCCGTGTACCAGCGGGAGATCCTGAAGGCGGACAACACGAAGGTCGCGTTGATCCAGCAGGACTACCAGCAGAAGCGGGAGGCCCTCGAGTACAAGGAGAGGGCCCTACGAGGCCGGGAGACGCACCTGGAAGCCCTCCAGCTCGAGCTCGAGGACCAGGCCAAGGACCTGAAGGCGAAGCTCGCGGACATCACGGGTCGAGAGGCCGCGGTCGAGAAGAGCACCGCGCAGCTCCGAGACCTCGACAAAAAGGTCGCCTCGACCCGCGCGGAGATGGAGGCCAAGGCGGAGGAGATGCGCCTGCGGGAGGGCGATCTCGCCCTGCTCCAGAAGGAGCTCGACAAGACGAAGCAGGCCTTCGCCGCCCGGGAGACGTCCCTCGCGGACCGCGAGAAGGAGGTCAAGCGGGCCTCGATCGAGATGACCTCGAAGCTCCGGAACTCGGAGGCGAAGCTCAAGTCGATCGAGGAGCGGGAGGCCCGGCTCCAGGAGCAGGAGAAGACGTTCGATACGACGCGCACGACCCTCCTGAAGAAGGAGAAGGAGCTCGACCTGAAGGAGTCGGAGCTCCGGATGAAAGGGGAGCGCCTCGAGGCGACCCACTCCGCCGCGGAGGCGACCCGGATCCGGGAGCTGAAGGACTGGGAGCAGAAGATCCTCGCGAAGGAGAAGGAGCTCGGCAAGCAGGAGGTCGAGCTGCGGACCCTGGAGAACCGGCTGAAGTCGCAATACGAGAATGCGACGCGAATCGACAAGCAGTTCCAGGGCCAGCGGCGCATGATGGAGGACCGCGAGTCGGAGTTCGTCGCCCGGGAGAAGGCGATCGCGGATCAGGAGGCCGCCCTGCGGCAGCGGGCCGCGGAGATCGAGCGCCAGATCGCCTCCGTCGAGCAGGCCCAATCGGCCCTCGATGAGAAGACGAAAAAGTATTCCGAGGTGTTCAAAGACCAGAAGATGAAAGAGGCCGCGGTCGGATCGAGCGCGGAGGACATCCGGCGGCAGAAGGAGGCCCTCGCCTCCCGCGAGAAGAAGATCGCGGAGATGCAGGCGAACCTGCAGTCGGAGATCAAGCGGCTGAACGAGGAGAACCGAGCCCTGATGGAACGGGCGAAGGAGATCGAGGAGCGGGAGTCCGAGGTCCAGCTCCGCGCCCTCGAGCTCGAGGGGAAGGCGCGAGAGGGACGCGCCGGAGCCGCCGCGGGAATGCGGGACATGGACCGCGACGCGCAGCTCGAGGCCTGGGAGGCCCGGCTGCGCGAGCGCGAGGAGGAACTCAAGCGTCGGACGTACCAGAAGGAGAAGGAGATGGAGATGCGCGAGGGCGCGATCAAGGCCCGCATCATGTCCCCCGGGGCCGAGGCGGCCGCCGAGGAGGCGGTGGACATCGAGACGAAGGCGGAACGAGTCAAGACCGGGACGCCGCGCCTCGACGACCTCCTATACGGCGGCATCCCGTTCAATTCTAACGTCCTCTTCGTCGGGCCCGCGTTCGTCGGCAAGGAGGTCGTCCTCCTGAATTTCATCGCGGAAGGATTGAAGAAGGGCATCCCGGTGATCATCATCACGACGACGAAGCTGCCGGTCGACGTCGCGAAGGACATCGCCCCCATCCTGCCGACGTTCGTCGAATACGACCAGCTCGGCCTCGTCCGCTGGATCGACTGCACGTCGCCGATCGCGTCCGGGAAGCCGACGCGGGAGAAGAACGTCTGGCGCGTGAACGGTCCCACGGACTTCGACAACATCTACCAGATCGTGAGCCAGCTGGATGAGGAGTTCAAGAAGAAGTACCCGTACTTCCGGCTCGCCTACCTGACCCTGAGCTCGTCGATCACCCAAGCGGACGAGCGGGAGGCGATGACGTTCTTCCAGCGCCTCGTGAACCGGCTGCGGCAGACGAAGGCCGTCTCCGTCATCGCCCTGGAGCGCGGGATGCACAACGACCAGACGCTCGAGGCGTTGGAGCACATGGTCGACGGCGCGATCCACTTCAAATCGGACAAGCAGAAGACGATGCTTCAGGTGAACGGCCTGGGCGAGATCCAGACCCACGACTGGGTGCCGTACAAGCACACGAACAAGGCGATCATGATCGGGTCGTTCCAGCTCGAACGGATCCGTTGATGCGCCGTCCGAAGTGCTGGGCGACGACGACCCCCGCGATGACCATCGCCCCTCCGACCAACGTCGCGGGCGTCAGGCTCTCCCCGAGAAGGGCGATTCCTCCCAGGACCGCGACCAGGGTGCTGGCGTAGATGTAGGCCGCGACGGAGGCCGCGGGAAGCCGCGCGAGGGCGCGGAACCAGATTGTGTAGCCCAGATAGGTCGGCAAGAACGAGAGGAACAGGACGGGCGTCCATCCCGCGAGGCCCATGGACGCGACCTGGCTGATGAAATCGGGCAAGGTCAGCGCGACGAGCGGGAGCATGAGGGTGGTCCCGAGGAGCAGGGTCCAGGTGACCAGGGTGAGCGGCGGATACCGGCCCAAGGATCGCTTGCCGAAGACCGCGTAGAGGGCGGAGAAGACCGCGGAGGGGATGACCTCAAGAGCTCCCGCCGAGGCCTGGAACCGGAACTGGCTCGCCGGGCTCGCGAAGAAGATCATCAGGCCGAGGCCCGCGAACGCCAGGACGATCCCGGCTCCCTGGGCCCGCCCGACCCGCTCTCGGAGCAAGGGAATCGACAGGACCGCGATGAACGCCGGGGTGGACGCGACGATCAGGGACGCGGTCCCCGCGGTTACGCTCGGATCAGATTCTCCCAGGTTCAGGAAGAGGTGGTAGCCGGTGAAGCCGACGAAGGCGAGCAGGATGAGGCGCGGGAGGTCGGACCTCTGGGGCAAGGGACTCAACCGTTTCGTCGCCGCCAGCGTTCCGACGAAGAGGACGTCGGCGACCGCGAACCGCAGGAAGGTCAGGGTGATCCAGGACATGTGGACCAACGCCTGCTTGATCGCGACGAACGCGAGCCCCCATAGGACGATGAGGACCGTCATCGACGCGTGGACGGCGCGATCGCTGCCGAACCGATCCGGGGCCGCCACGGCGGTGGCACAAGGACGGTTCATAAGAACTTGCGGGCGTCGAAGGCCGGTCCGGAGGTCTCACAGGAGGTAGACCGGCGGAAAGTCGGCGATCTCCGATTTGAACAGATTCGGGGCATCGTCGCGGCCCGCGAGACGACGGCTCAGTTCCTTTTGGCCGCGTTCGAGCATCTCCGGATTGTACGAATACTGGATGCGGACGTAATTCGTCGCCCCGACCGATGTCTTCCGATTCAGGAACTTCGCGAAGTCTTTCCAGCCGGGCGGCTGCCGCGAAAAGACATTCGCCATCTCGACGGCGAAGCGTCCCCCGATGAAAAAGGCCTTCCATTCGTTCACGTTCCGTTCGTCGAGGCGTCCCTCGATCAGCCGCGAAACGCCCTCGGCATAGGAGGGGTTGATGTATTGGCGGAACGCCTCCATGTTCGCGAGGGCCTCCTCGAGGTTCCCGATGTCCTCCGGGTTCTGGACGGGCTTCGGGGGCGGATTGTACCATGTCGCCTGGTACCGTGAATACTTCGCCGCTCCCTCCGCGAGCTCCCATTCTGCGGCCGCCCGATCGACCAGGAAGTGGACCCGGTTGTGCGCAAGGACATAGTCGAGGACCAGGGTCGTCTCGACCTTATCGGCGATGTCGTCGACATTGCGGTCCGCATACTTGCCCAGGTCCCGCCAAATGATCCGATGGTATTCCTCCTTGAGCGCGCGTAGCGCGGGCTCTCGGACGAAAATCCCCCAAGGGTTCGGGCCGTGCCGGAAGCTCACGTAGAAGGCGACGGCCTCGGGTCCCGTCTTGAGCATCGCGGGCAGGGTGCCGGGATCCTTCACGGCCTCGACCCGGTACGAGGAAAGGTTCTCCGTGCTCAGCTCGAACGGACGTGCCCCATCGACGGATGGGACCGCACCGAGGCCGGGTACACGGATTGTTTTCGGATCGCAGATGTCCGGATGTTCCGACGCGAAGCGGGAGAGGTCCTCCATCGGCGACCCGATGAACGGGACCGGCTTAAGCCCTTGGCGTCAATAGAGGAGGCACTCCACCATGCGGCCCTCGACTACCTTTGGCGCGAGCGGATCGGGGGGCCGGAATTCGACGACAACGATCGTCCCCTCCGTGCGGATGTCATGCACGGCCCGGGCGATCGGACCGCCGGCCTCGTTGAGGATGGACCGGATGAGGGCTTCCACGGCCTGCGAGTCGCCCGCCTTCGCATCGAACCTGGCCGTCAGTCCATCGGGCTCCCAGGCCTCGGCCGGGCCCGCGATCGCCTCCCGAGCGGCGATCTCCTCAGACAACCAGCGCTCTTCCAAGAGGGCAATCACATCGCGGCCTTCCCATCCGCACGTCGGGAGGGCGGAGGGGCACCGAGGATGGAATCGACAGCCTGCAGGGGGCCACACGGCGTTCGGCACCTCGCCCTTCGGGAGGACTTTCTCTGAGCGTCGAGTAGGATCTGGGATCGGGATGGCCTGCAAGAGCGCCCGCGTGTACGGATGCTTGGGATCCGCGTAAATCGTCCGGGCCGGTCCCATCTCGACGATTCGTCCGAGGTACATGATCGCGATCCGGTCGCAGACGAATTTCGCGGTTGCTAGGTCGTGCGTGATGAACAGGTACGTCAGATTGTATCTCGCTTTCAGTTCCAGGAGGAACTCTAGCATTCGCGCGCGAATCGACATGTCGAGCATCGCGACGGGCTCGTCCGCGACGATCACCTTCGGGCGCAACGCGAGGACGCGCCCCGCTACGACCCGTTGCTTCTGCCCTCCGCTCAGCTCGTCGGGATATTTGTCGTAGAAGAGGTCAGGCGGCCGCAGGCCGACGTCCTCGAAGATGCGGTACACTGCCGTGCGCAGCTCCTCCTCGGTTTTCGGATGGACCCGGCCGCCCCCTTCCTGCGGTAGGCCGTGGGTCCTCAGGACGTCCGCAACCGCCTCCCCCACCGTCATCGCGGGGCTCAGGGCCGCGTGGGCGTCCTGGTAAATGAGTTGGATCTCCTCGCGAAGGCGGAACCGTTCTCTTGGATCGGGATGGGTGACCTCCTTTCCCTGGAAAACGATCTGGCCGCCCGAAGGCTCGACGAGCCCGACGAGGGTCTTCGCGATCGTCGTCTTCCCGCAGCCGCTTTCCCCGACGAGGCCGAACACCTCGCCCTCGACGACGGAGAAAGTCACCCCGTCGACGGCATGAACATTGACGTCCCCGCCGCCCAGGATTCGCTGGATGAACCCCTTGAACACGCGGAAATACACCCGCAAGTCCCGGATGTCGAGGAGAGGTTCGCTCATCGGATTCCCTAGTACAGATGACAGGCGACCTTCCGCCGGTCGTCCCCGACGAGGCGGATGGCCGGGAACACGGTCTTGCACACGTCCATCCGCTTCTCGCAGCGGGGTTCGAAGGGGCAACCGACGAGGGTTCCGAGGAGGCTCGGCGGAGCGCCAGGGACGGAATGCAACTTCGTCGTCTCCAGGTCGATGACGGACTCGAGGAGGCCTTGCGTGTACGGATGTCGAGGCTCGCGGAACAGGGGGACTACGTCGCCTTCCTCCGCGATGATCCCCGCATACATGACCGCGACCCGATCTGCGAACTCGGCCACGAGTCCGAGGTTGTGGGTAATCAGGAGGATCGCCATGTCGTACTGCTTCATGATCGACCGGAGGAGCTGGAGGATCTGGGCTTCCAGCATCACGTCCAGGGCCGTCGTGGGCTCGTCCGCGATCAAGAGGGCGGGCTTGAACAGGAGGCAGAGGGCAATCATGATCCGCTGCCGCATGCCCCCGCTCAGCTCGTGCGGGTACATGGCCATCCGGTCGGCCGGCACCCGGACGTCCGCGAGGACCTTCATGCCCCGCTTGAGGGCTTCCTCCTTCGTCACGGTCGGGTCGTGGGCCCGGATCGTCTCGATGAAGTGGTCCCGGATCCTCATGAGCGGGTCGAGGCGCGTCATCGGGTCCTGGAAGATCATCGCGATGTTCCGTCCGCGGAGGTTCCGAGCCTCTTTGTCGGAAAGCGTGGACAGGTCCCGTCCATTGAAGACGACGGATCCGGAGGTCCTCGCATTCTCGGGGAGCAACCGCAGGATTGCGCGGCCCAGGGTGCTCTTCCCGCAGCCGCTCTCCCCGACGAGCCCGAGGGTCGTCCCGCGGTCGATCGTCAAGTCGACGTCCCGGACGGCGTGGACGGGTCCATCGGAGGTGTCGAAGGTGACGGAAAGTCCTCGGGCCTCGAGGAGTGGCGTCATGTCGCCTCGACCGTCGCCTTCTGCTGCTTCTTGCGGAGGAGCGGGTTGAGGATGTCGTTGAGGCCCTCTCCCACGAACGTGAGGGCGGTCGTCAGGATGAGGATGAACAGGCCCGGGTAGAACGTGGCCCACCAGGAGGCCTCGAACCGTTGCCAGTTCAAGCTGATGTCGAAGCCCCAGTCCGGTATTCCGGGAGGAAGCCCGAGGCCCAAGAACGTGAGGCCCGCCTCCGTGAGGACCGAGTCGGCGGCGTTGACGCTGAAGATGACCGGAATGCTCTGGGCGACATTCGGGAGCACGTACCGCCCGATCACGCGGCGCTTCGGCATCCCGAGTGCGATCGCGGCCTCGACGTACGGTTCCTGTTTCACGGACGCCACATGGTTCCGGATGACCCGGAAATACGTGGGCACGTAGACGATCGCAATTGCGACCGAGATGTTCAGGATCCCGCGTCCGATGATGGCGGCGATCACAATGGCGAGCAAGAGCCCTGGAAACGCGTAGATGGAATCCATGACGAGGACCATGATCCGGTCCAGCCGACCGCCCGCGAATCCGGACAGCAGGCCGAGAGGCAGGCCGATGAGGAGGGAAATCGTGGTCGCCACCGCGACGATGGCCAGCGGGATTCGCGCACCCCAGATGATTCGGCTCAGGACGTCTTGGCCGGATCGGTCCACGCCCATGGGGAAGGAGCCGCCGGGCGGGGTCTCGGGATCCGCCACCTTGGCGTTGGGATCGAAGGGCGCGAGGAAAGGAGCGAAGATGGCCATGACCAGGATCCCCATCACGATCGCGATGCCGATCCAGACGATGATCCCCGCGGCCGTCTTCGATTCCCTCAGGAAGTGAGCGAGGAGGCGGCCCGCGGGGCGGGCTACGACCCGGCCAAAAATGGACGCCCGGCCTCGGCCCGAACCGCTCGACATGTCCCACCTAGTAGCGGATGCGTGGATCCACGAACGCGTTGACGATGTCGATCAGCAGGCTGATGATCACCATGAGGATCCCATAGTACACGACCGCCCCTTGGATCGCCGGGTAGTCGCGGTAGCTGATCGCGTAGTAGACGAACCGGCCCATCCCTTCGAAGGAAAACACGGTCTCCGTCAGGATGGCCCCGCTGAAGAGGAGGGCGAAGGTGAGGCCCATCGTCGTGATGACCGGGACCAAGGCGTTCTTGAGTCCGTGTCGGAAGAAGACGGCCCGCTCCGGGATCCCGCGAGCCCGGGCCGCTTCCACGAAATCGGATCCCATGGATTGCATCACGTTCACCCGCGTGATGCGGATGAAGAAGCCCGCGAGGACGATTCCGAGGGTGAGGGACGGAAGGATGAGGTGCGCGACGGCGTCGACGAAGCCGCGGAAGTCGCCCGCGAGGAGGGTGTCGACGGTGAGCAGGCCGGTCCGGGTCGGAGGCAGACTGAGGCGAGCCGAGAAGCGACCTGTGACCGGGAGCCACCCGAGCCACAGCCCAAAGACGAGCTTCAGGATGAGGCCGAACCAGAAGATCGGGATGTTGTAGGCCAGCGCGGCGGAGAGACGTACGCCGAAATCGAGGGGACGATCCCGCCGGGTGCCGGCGAGGGTGCCGAACGCGATCCCCAGGAAGCTCGCGACGACCATGGACGAGAGCGTCAATTCAATCGTCGCCGGCATGCGATCTTGAATTTCCTGGATCACTGGCTTGCTGGACACGATCGACGTCCCCATGTTTCCGGTGAAGATGTCGCGAAGGTACGTGAAGTACTGGATGTACAAGGGGTCATACAAGCCCAATTCCCGCTTGATCTGGTCAATGACCTGCGGATTCCCTCGTTCACCGTAGATCGCGTTCACGGGATCTCCAGGGGCGACCCGGAGCAGCAGGAACGTGAAGGTGAGGAGGATCAGCAGCATGGGGACGATGAGGAAGATCCGGGTGATGATGTACGCCCGGAGGGATGCCGACGACCCCGCCAACTCGGTCTCCTCCTAACGGTAAGAGAGAAGGAATAAAGGAAAAAAGGTTGGGGTTCCAGGATTCGGCTCACGACAGGCTGATCGTGAAGTACCTGAAGAACTGGATCGGGTCCAGGACGATCCCGGAAACGGTCGGCTTGAAGACGACGGTCTGCTTCGTCTGCCAGAGAGGCAGGTACGGCACATCGTAGGCCAGTCCGGTCTGGATCTGGCTGAAGATGTTCGCGCGCTGGGTCAAATCGGCGGTCGCGGCCTGCTGCTCGATGAGGCCGTCCATGTTCGGCGTGCCCGTCGAGTTGTGGTACCAGTTCCC
>DASQXV010000139.1:0-8176 GCA_035639595.1 Thermoplasmata archaeon
ACGGCCCTGAAGCTCGGCGAGCTCGCAGGCGCGGCGGGCTTCCCTCTCGGTGTCGTGAACGTAATCACGGGCCCTGGACGGGAGGTCGGAGAGGCCCTCGCGCACCACCCCGACGTGGACTCCGTGACCTTCACGGGCTCGACGGAGACGGGCAAGCAGCTCCTGCGGATCGTCGCGGACCGCGTCGTGCCGACGACGCTCGAGCTCGGCGGGAAGAACCCGCAGATCGTCCTCCCGGACGCGCGTCTGGACCGGGCGGTGAAGGGGGCCCTGTGGGGCGCTTTCCAGAACGCCGGACAGATGTGCTGGGCTGGGTCGAAGCTCCTCGTCCACGAGGACATCGCGCCCGCATTCCTTGCGAAATTGAAGGAGCAATCGGAGAAGCTGCGCGTCGGCCCTGGCGTGCGGGATGACGTCCAGATGGGGCCGCTCGTGTCCCGAGAGCACGCCGCGAACGTATCGAAGGCGATCGAGCAGAGCGCGTCCAAGGGAGGGAAGATCCTCGTCGGCGGCCGCAAGCCCGATTCCGCCGACCTGAAGGATGGAAACTTCCTCTTGCCGACGATCTTCGAGGATCCTCCGAGCGACGCCCCCGTGGCCCGAGAAGAAGTGTTCGGCCCGGTCGTCGCGGCGTGGCATTTCGCAGACCTCGACGAGGCCATCGCGCGGGCGAACGACACGCCCTATGGGCTGTCCGCGGGCGTCTGGACTCAGGATGTCGGGAAGGCCCATGCGATCGCCCGGCGGCTCCAGGCCGGTATGGTCTCGATCAACGAGTATCCAGTCACCTTCCCACAGACGCCATTCCTGGGATGGAAGCAGTCCGGCCTCGGCGCCGAGCAAGGCCTCGACGCGGTCCTCTTCTACACGCACGTGAAGAACGTCCTCGTGAACCTCGAGTAAGAGAGCCATGATCTATCTGGCTCCCACCGCGGTGCTCTCGGGCGACGTGACGGTCGAGGAGGGGGCGAGCGTATGGCACGGGGCCGTCCTCCGGGGCGACTTCGACTCGATCGTCTTGGGGCGCGACTCGAACATCCAGGACAACGCGGTCGTGCATGTGGACCATGGACTGCCCGCCGTCATCGGGGAGCGCGTGACAGTAGGCCATGCAGCGGTCGTCCACGCCTGCACCGTCGAGGACGAATGCCTGATCGGAATGAATGCGACGATCAACAGCGGAGCCATTGTCCGTCGAGGATCGCTCGTCGCGAGCGGCGCGGTCGTCCGGGAGATGGCGGACTTCCCGCCGGACAGCGTGATCGCAGGAGTGCCCGCGAAAGTCGTTCGCAACGTGGACGCGACCCTCCGCCGGCGGATTGAGCTGTCGTGGACGACCTATCGAGAACTCGCGAAGTCGAATCTCCCGGCCCGGGCCCCGGTGAAAGGGGAGCGTTCGAAGCGGGTGCCGTTCGAGCTGTCCGGGGAGTACGCGCGACTCATCCGCGAGAAGTGACCCACCGAACGTTTATCGACGTCAGCCGCATCCCGCGGACCGATGGCGCGCTTCACGACGGACATCCAGGTGCGGTTCCGGGACATCGACGGCATGGGCCACGTGAACAACGCCGTGTACCTGTCCTATGCGGAGCTTGCCCGCACCCAATTCTACATGAAGTTCGCGGGGAAACGAAGCCTCGACGAGATCGACTTCATCCTCGCCCACGTGGACATCGACTACGAGTCGCAGGCGGTCTGGGGCGATCAGATCCAGGTCGCCCTGTGGCCCTCGAAGATCGGGACGTCGTCCTTCACCCTGAGCTACGAGATTACCGAGAAGCGGAGCGGACGGGTCCTCGCCCGCGCTCGGAGCGTCCTCGTGTCCTACGACTACGAGAAGAAGAAAGCGAAGCCGATTCCGTCGGACTTCCGCGCACTGCTGGAGAAGAGCCTCGAGGCGGAGGTCGCCAAGGGAGGGTGAACCGTGAAGGCCCTGATCACGGGAGGGGCGGGGTTCCTCGGTCCGGCCCTCGCGCGGGCCCTCGTGAAACGCGGGGACGACGTGGTGCTGCTCGATGTCGCGTTCCCGCAGGGGCGCCTGGGCGACCTGGATGGCAAGGTCGAGACGCAGGTCGCGAACGTCGCGATCTTCAGCGAGGTCCTCGAGGCTTTCCGCCGACATCGGCCGGATTCCGTGTTCCACCTGGCGGCCTTGCTCTCCGCGGGATCCATCGCGAGCCCTACGGAGGCGTACCACGTGAACATCGACGGGTTCTTCCATGCGATCGAAGGGGTCCGCCTGTTCGACGCGAAGCGGGTCGTCTTCCCGAGCTCCATCGCGTCCTTCGGTCCCGGGACCCCGGATCCCACGCCGAACGAGCAGGACCAGAAGCCCACGACCCTCTACGGGGTCTCGAAGGTCTTCGGGGAGCGGCTCGGCGAGTACTACCAGCGGCTGTACGGCCTCGAGTTCCGGTGCGTGCGGCTCCCGTCCGTCCTGGGACCTGGTCGCGGGGGCGGCGGCATGAGCGCGTATTCGACGTTCCTGATCGAACGTCCGATCCGCGGCGAACCGTACGAGGCGTATTGCCGGGAGGACACCCGGATCCCCCTCTTGTACGTCGACGACGCGATCGAAGGCTTCGTGCGGATCCACGACGCACCCCGCGCGAAGCTCACCCGCAACACGTACAACGTCCAAGGGTTCAGCCCGACCGCAGGAGAGATCGCCGCGGAGGTGCGCCGTCGTGTGCCCGGGGCGAAGATCACCTTCCGGGCGGATCCCGAAAAGCAGAAGGTGCTGGACTCATGGCCGCGGCGCCTCGACGACACCCCGGCCCGGGATGATTGGGGATGGCGTCCCTCGGTCGATCTCAAGGGTGCGGTGGACGGCTACATCCGAGCCTTGCGCGGTAGCTCGAGCGCATAGACGCGTTCAGGCAGGGCCCGCGGTGGTCCCCGCGAGGAGTTCCCGCAGGCGGTCCGCGTCCGCCGTGGGAGGCGAGCACGCGTTGCCCTGGCAGACGAATGCGACCGGACCTGCCCTCGCCTCTTTCGTCTTGCGCATCGGCTCGACGAGGGAGGGGACGTACACGTCGTCTTTTTCGACCACGAGGATCGTCTTCCCAGGGGCATAGGTCTCCGTTGCCGCGGCATGGAGAGACTCGGTCTTCGGATCCGTTCGACTCCCGAGGACGACGACCTCCGCGGGTGGGTGGGTCCACAATTCGGCGGCCAAATGATACGTGCCCGCGAACACGGGACCGTATCGCTGGGCCTCGCCGGCGAACGCGTTCAGGAGTTCCGCATGCCGGAGGCGGTACTCGTCGTTCCCCGTCAGCGCATGGAGCCGTTGCAGGCACAGGGCCGCGACGGGATTCGCCCCCGCGTAGGGGGAGTCCTCGAAAGGCCTCCGTCGGATCTCTCGGAGAGGAAGACCGTCGCTTTCGTGGAGGTCCGGCGCGAGATCGACGAATCCGCCCGCGGGGGACCAGAAGTGCTTCAGGACAAAGGCCATCATGGCGCCCGCGGTGCGCAGGTATCTCGGCTCCGTCGTGGCCGTGTAGGCCGCCAAGAGGGCGTCCACGACGTACACGTGGTCCTCCAGGAGGCCTCGGACCTTGCGCTGGGAATCCGCGAGGGCGTGCCACATCCCGTCGTCCTTCGTCCACAGCTCTTTCACGATCCGGTCTAGAGACTTGAGCGCAAAGTCGCGTAAGTCCGGACGCGCGAACGCCGTCGACGCCTCGAGGACGGACGCGATCATCATGCCGTTCCACGATGCGAAGATCGTCTTGTCGACGGCGGGCATCGGTCTCCAATCGCGGGCCGCCTTCAGCTTCCGTCGACCGCTCCCGATCAAATCGCGAACTCTCCCTGCGGCGAGACCGAGGGCCTTGGCGATCTCCTCCGGCGTCTGGTCCAGGAAGAGGACGTTCTTCCGCGGATTGTGGTGCATCTCGCCGCGCTCGCCGACCTCGTACAGGAGGGCGAGGACGCGCGCCTCGTCGGGGCTCACCGCCGCCTTGAGCTCGTCCAGGGTCCAGGTGAAGTAGTCCCCGTCGTCGTCGAGGCCGACGTCCGCATCTTGGCTCGCGTAGTATCCGCCGCGGGCGCGGTCCGACAGGACTTCGTCGGCCCACCCGAGGATCCCTTCCGCGGTCTCCCGGTACAGCGAGTCCTTCGTGAGCTGCCATGCGTGGACGTAGTTCGCGAGGAGGCCCGCGTTGTCGTAGAGCATCTTCTCGAAGTGCGGGACAATCCACCGCGGATCCGTCGAATAGCGATGGAAGCCGCCGCCGACCTGGTCGCACACGCCGCCACGGGCCATGGAGGTCAGGGTCCGCGTGACAATCGTCCGGAGGCCCTCCTCCTTCGTCCGCCGGTAGCGGGCCATGACCCACTCCATCGTGCCGGCGTGCGGGAATTTCTGCTGACCGGAGATGCCGCCGTTCACGGGATCGAACTGCCCCCGGAGGGTGTCGGCGGCCTCCTTCAACATCGCTTCGTTCACGACGCCCTCCTCGACGAGCGGCTTCCGCCCTTCCGCCAGGGCCTGGTGGAGGGCGTCCGCCTCCCGGACGGTGTCCGCGCGGTTCGTGCGGTAGTACTCGGACATCGAGAGCAGGACGCGGCGGAAGCTCGGCCGGCCGTGGGCGTCCTTCGGAGGGAAGTAGGTCCCGCCGTAGAAGACCTTCCCGTCCGGGGTGAGGAAGCCGGTCAGAGGCCAACCGCCTTGGCCCGCGATCGCGCCGACCGCTTGCTGGTACCGCGCATCGATGTCCGGGCGCTCGTCCCGGTCCACCTTGACCGCGACGAATCGATCGTTGATGATCTTCGCGACCTCCGGGTCTTCGTACGACTCGCGGTCGATCACGTGGCACCAGTGGCACCAGGTGGCCCCGATGTCCAGGAGGATCGGGCGGTCCAACTCCTTCGCACGCCGGAACGCCTCCTCGCCCCACGGATACCAGTCGACCGGCTGGTGGGCCGCGCCCTTCAGGTAGGTCGACGTCTCCTTCGCGAGCCGGTTTCCCATCGAAGCGAAGGAGGCGAGGGCCGGTTATGTGCCTTTGGGTGTCGCCGCCTCACTTGCGGTAGAGCTCCGTGAAACCGCAGTTCTGGCAGACGAAGGCCTCGAACTGGGAGAAGACCGTGAACGCGTCCGCGGCGAAGTGGCCCACGGAAAGCGGCCCCCCGCCGGATCGGACGCTCTCGAACCGTTCGATGCCCGTCCCCCCGCACTTCGGGCACGGCCGACCGAATTTCATGATCAGGTCAGGAGGCCTTCAGGAGAAAAAGATGCGGTGGGCGTTCCCGAAACCGACGGCCCTACTTCTTCAGCCGGTCCGCAAACTGCTTCCGGAATTTCGCGACCTTCGGGGCGACGACGGCGCGACAGTATCCGGCGAACGGGTTCTTCTGGAAGTAGTCCTGGTGGTATTCCTCGGCGCGGTAGAAGGTGCTCGCTGGCCGGACTTCCGTGACGATCGGATGGCGCCACAGCTTGGCCTCGTTCACCTCGGCGATGACTTGTCTCGCGGTCTTCTCCTGTTCCTCCGTATGGAAGAAGATCGCCGAACGGTACTGCGTCCCCTCGTCCGCGCCCTGGCGGTTCAGGGTCGTCGGATCGTGGACGGAGAAGAAGATCCGCAGCAGGTCGACGTACGGGACGGTCGCGGGGTCGAACGTGATCTGGACCGCCTCCGCGTGGCCCGTCGTGTCCGTGCAAACGGCCTCGTAGGAGGGATTCGCCATCTGGCCCCCGGTGTACCCGACCTCGACCTTCTCGACGCCTTTGAGTTCCTGGAAGACGGGCTGGAGGCACCAGAAGCATCCTCCCGCCAGCGTCGCGATCTCGAACTGTGAATGTCCGGTCATCTGATTCCCATTCCGCTCTCGTCCGGGATTAAGCTTTGCCAGCCTCTCGCCCGAATCGGGCCAATCACTTGAGCAACTTCGCGGCGTTCCCGGAGAGGATAGCGTCCAGGGTGGACGCCTTCAGCGGGAGGGCGCGGAGGCCCTCGAGCTCCTCCCGGATTCCCGGAATCCCGGGTCCGGGCCAGTCGGAGCCGAAGAGGACCTTCGCCGCGATCTCCTCGAGCCGCGGGAACCATTCCAGGAGCCGGCGAGGCGGGATGCTCGAAATGTCCAGGTACACGTTCGGATGTCGGCGGAGCAGGTAGAAGGCCGCGTCGCACCAGAGGGGACGGCCCCCGTGGGCCATGAGGATCGTCAGGTCGGGGAAGTCCTGCGCGACGTCATCGAGGGCCATCGGATCTCCGAACTTCGACCGGGCGCCGGGGAAGATCGAGGTCCCCGTGTGGATCGTGACGGGCATCCCGATCCGCTCCGCGGTCTTGTAGATCGTCCGAAGCGCCGGCATCTTCCCATCTGCGTAGGCGTTCGCGGCAAACAGTTGGTGGGGCGGATGGATTTTCATGCCGCCCATCTCCCACTTCGAGGCGAGGCGTTCGACGTCCCTCGCGGGATTCTTCGTCCGCCGGGGATGGACGGAGCCAAAGGGGATCAGCCGCTTCCGATCCTGTCGTGCGAACTCCCCCACGAATCGGTTCGCGTCTTCGGTGAAGCCCATGACGTCCGGGGCGACGTAGTTAATTAGGCAGGCTCGTTCCACTCCAACCGCATCGAGGTGGTCGAGCAAGAGGCGAGGGTCCGACACAAGCTGTCTCACCCGATCGATCTCGGGAATCCGCTGGAAAATCGCCTCTCGAATGGCGGGCTTGATTGCGTCCTGGGGCTCGATGTGGATATGCACGTCCGTAAAGGTCCCGGCCACGGGGCGCGATAAACGGTGACCCTGGAAATCTTTTTCGCGGTCTCTTGGCTGTGTCACTCGGGCAGCGGGAGTCGCAGGACGACCTCGCGGTAATCGCGGTAGGGGGTTTCGCCGGGCGGTCCGTCCGCGTAGAGGAGGACGTTTTCGCCGGGGTCCGTGTTGCTGAGGGCGAGGATCGTCGAGGAGACGGTGCCCATTCCCTGGCCGTGGATGCACAGGCCGATGCCCCCCGCCGTCGCGTGGGTCCGAAGGGCGCCTTGCAACGCGTGGACCACCGCGTCGAAGTCGAGAGAGGCTTTCGCGAAGAGTCCCTGGATCAGCTGCACCTTGGGATCGGTCGGGACGTTCCCGCCTTCGTTCGTGAGGACGTTCAGCCCTTCCCGGCCACGACTCATGGAGACTTCTCCGTCGTACCGGAAGAACCGCAGCTCCTTCCGCGAAGCGGCGAAGAGGTTCCAGAAGTTGTACTCGTGTTCGCGGACCTCCCGCTGGAGGAAGACGTCGACGCCCGCGACACTCGGCTGCCGCAGGGCCTGCAGGACCAGTTGGCCGCGGGACCGCGCCGCAGGCGACTGGCGGCCGCGGCGATTCGACAGGGCCACGATGAGGCCGGTCCCGCTCGCCCCAATCCACGTCCCGCCCGCCTGTCGGTCTCGAGGTGCGACGATGGCGGGCACCCCCTCGATCATCGAGGGAGGATTCGCCGGCCGGCTTTGGGATTCGTCCCGGTTCATTCCGACGACGAGGTCGTATCCGGGGACCGTCCTCCAGAGGGCGATCAGGGTGCACATCACGCCTCACGCCATCTGCTTGAGGTCCGACGCGCGCATCTGCGCCACCCGGGCCACGTCGGCGCGGCGCGCCTTCGTCGCAGAGTCCATCGCGCGCTCGTACGCGGCGATCGCCGCGGCGCGCAGGACCGCATCCCCGCTCGACGCGGCCTGCTCGCTCATCACCTCCGCCGTGTCGAAGTAGTACTTCGCGGCGGCGAGATGGTCTCCGAGGGCTCGGAAAAACGCTCCGGCGAACAGGCCCTCGTGGGTCAGCCCCTCCGCGCCTTCAGAGAAGTTGTCCTTCAGGACCGCCGCGTACTCCTTCGCGGTCTCCGCGAGGGACGGGTCGCCATGGAGATCCTGGACCGCGTTGCGGTACTCGACGAGGGCGAGGTATTGTCGTTCGTCCCGCGGCATCTCTTCGTCCTTGAGGCCCAGGTACGCTTGGCCCGCTTTCCGACGCCAGCCACCGGCGTCCTTCAGCCGACCGAGCTTCTCGTCGCACCGGGCGAGCGCCTGGAAGATGCCGACCCGATCGAGCGGCGAGCCGGACTCCGTGAGCTTCGCATAGTGCTTGAGGGCGGTCGTGAAATCGCCGCGCGCCTCCGCCTCGATTGCCTCCACGAGATCGGACACGGTCCGCGCAAGCGCTTCATCGGATATG
>DASQXV010000140.1:0-3369 GCA_035639595.1 Thermoplasmata archaeon
GCATGAGGGGACAAGGCTCGGAGATCCGGCGTATCGAACGCGAATTGCCGAAATCCTCCAAAGTGCACCTCCCCTATGATTCGAACGCTGAGGGGGAGATTCGAACTCCCGAGGGCCTTGCGGCCCACCAGATCTCAAGTCTGGCGCGTTGAACCGGGCTTCGCTACCTCAGCCCGATCGCCATCCTCGGACGCCGGAAATACCTTCTGACCCTCCGGGCGCCGGGAGCCCAGGGAGTCCAGATCCATCTCGAAAGCCATGACGGGTTGGACGAGGGAATAGGCCTCGAGAATCCGCGGGTGGATCTCGCCGAACCGGCCCACGCGCTCCCGATCGACGAGCAGGGTCGCGGCGCGGCCGGGGATGAAGTTCGAATCCTCCACGGGCTCGACCTCGCCGGACCGCCCGACGTCCCGGAGCAGGCTGAGGACGAGGGATTTGCCCTCCGTGAAGGAGGCCTTGGGATGCATCGCGGCTCCCGCGACCTTCCGCACGTTCCTCTCCCTCAGGACGACGTCCCCCGTCTCGAACACCCGCTGCGGGAGCTCCCGATGCTTGTTCAACCGAAAGATGCCGAGGAGGGCGGGGAGGAGGGACGATCGCAGAGTCGTGAGCTCGTCCCCGAGCGGGTTCTGGACCACGACCCGCTCCGGCGTCTCGAAGCCGTCCTTCTCCGAGGCGAGGACGAGGGACATCACCTCCTGGTATCCGTAGCCGATGAGCAGGCCCCGCACCAGGTCCCCGAATTCGTTCGCCGGGAGCGGCGCCCCGATCGTCTGCCGCCTCGGCAGGGCGCGCGGATATCGGTCGTAGCCCCAGGCGATCGCGAGGTCCTCCGCGAGGTCGACCTCGTGCAACAGGTCGAGGCGGTACGCGGGCGACAGGACCCGGACGGCGTCCCCCTCGGCCGTGGCGTCGTGGCGCATCCTCCGCAGGAAGTCGACCGCCTGTTGCGCGGTCACGTCGAGCCCGGTGAGGGCGTTCGCCCGCCGCACGTCGAGGGCGTGCGGCCGAGGGGCGAGGTCCGGCGTCTCGAGCGTCCGATCCGCGTACTTCGTGCGGACCCGCTCGATCCGGCCCCCGCGTTCCGCGAGGGCCGTCGACAGGATGGCGAGGCATCCGCCGACGGCGTCGAGGTCCGTCCCCGTCACGTCGAGGAAGAGGTTCCGGGTGTCCGAGGTCAACTGGGTCCGGATCCCGTTGATCACGGGCGGGAAGCTGAGGACCTCCCCCTTCGCATCCGTGATGATCGGGAACAGGGGCTTCGACGCGACGAGCGGCGCGTACTCGCGGCCCTTCTCGTGCTTCGTCAGGATCTCGGCCAGGTCCATCTCCTCCGCCTTGCCAAGGGGCGTGAAGCGGACCTCGTGGGGCCGCACCCCGCGGTAGGAGAACGGAGGGACCACTCGATCGAGGTCGTGGATCCCGATCGCGACCTTCCGCCGCTTCCGGCCGACCGTCAGGTGGAGCCTCTCCTGGAGTTCCACGAGCGACCGGAGGAGAGGTTCCTCCAGCTCCAGGCCCCGGATGATGCCACCGAGGGCGAAGGGGCGCACCTCCGCGACGTTCCGGTCGACGACGAAATCCACGGTGGCCGGCGCCACGTCGTAGGAGGGGAGGCCGGCCTCGAGGCCGAGGAACCCGCGGAGCCCCCGGGCAATCCCTTCGACCGAGTACAGGTCCGGGCGATTCGGGAAGACGTCGAACGTCATGACGTCCCCTTGGACGCCTTCCGGGCCCGCCCCCATGAACGTGATCCGATCCACGCACTCGTCCAGGCTCATCCGCCGGCCGAGGAGGTCGATCAGGTCCTCATACGGGACGTCGACGTTCGTCACGCCCGCGCCGATGCCATTTCGATACTTATACAATCGGGAGCCCCGGGAGGCAGGCCTCCGGCGGCCGGGCTCTCCCGCTCCCGATCCTGGCGCGGCCTCCGGAGGTCTCCGGGCTACTTCCGCTTCCGTCGCCCGAGGTACCCCGCGACCCCGACGATCGCCGCGATGATGACGACCACGACGATGCCGATCGCGAAGATCGGTTCGCCGAGGATCGACACCTGGCTGGCGTCCTGGACCTTGATGGCGGAGAGGGTCGACGTGTTCGTGTTGCCCGACCCGTCGACGACGGTCACCTTAGGCGTGAAGGTCCCCGCGCTTCCGTAGACGTGGGTCACCGTGGCGCCCGTTTCGGTGTGCCCATCCCCGAAGTCCCAGGTGTACGTGTATCCACCCCCGGACCCGCCGCTGGCCGTCGCGCTGAACGCAACGGACTCGCGGCCGGTCGTCACAGAGGAGGCCGAGGCCGTCGCCGTGACGACGAGATGCGCGATTTTGACGGTGATCGAATACGAGGCCGTCCCGCCCACGCTGTCCGTGACCGTCACGGTCGCCGTGTAATCGCCCACGGCTGTGTAGGCGTGGGTCGGTGTGGCGATATGCGCGGTATCCCCGTCGCCGAACGCCCAGGCGTACTGGAAGCCGCCGGAGCCGTCTGCCGCTTGGGCCGTGAACCGGAGCGAAGCGCCGGGGATCGCCGCGGCGTGATCCACCTGTGCCGTCACCGAGGGCGCCGCATGGACGAGGACCGTGACCTGGGATTGGGCTTCATTCCCGCGGCTGTCCGTCACCGTGCACACGGCCGTCTTTGTCCCTGCCGAGGTGTATGTGTGCTGGACCGTTGCCTCGGAAGAAGTCGCGCCGTCGCCGAGCACCCATGAGTAGGTGTATGGCCCGACGCCGCCTTGGGCGGAGCAGGTGAGGCTGATCGAAAGACCGACATCCGTGTCGGATGGAGCCGAAGCCGGCGCGGTCAGCGGCGCATACACGACGACGGTGCCGGCGCTCGCCTCATTGTTCGTGGTGTTCGTTTCCCCGGAGACCGTTGCGGCGCGGACCGTGACATCATAGGAATCCGGGGCTGCATGGGTGGTGTCCCAGGTGAGCGAAATTGGCCTGGATTCCCCAGGCGCGAGGTCCGTCAGATTGACCGCCGCGACGCTAACCCCGTTCGCCAAGGCCTCGACGCCGAAGGACTCCGCGGCCGTCCCCAAGTTCGTGACCGTCGTATTGACCGTGACCGGCGACCCCACGATTGCGTAGTCCACGACCTGGGTCGTCCCGGTCACCGCGACGTCGTGAATCACGGGTGCGGGAGCGGTGGGCGACCAAAGGACGGCGTGGTACAAACCCGATTGGTCGGCGCTTTCTCCGACGATCATTCCCACGTCATTGATCCCGTACGCGGCGGCCCCTTCGCCCCCAAGCGTGGGCAGGGGCGTCATGGCCCCGTCCTGCCACACGAACGCGTGGGGCTGGCTCGAATTGCCCATGCTGTACCCGACGACGGCCCCCGTCCCGTTGATGTCGG
>DASQXV010000141.1:0-3130 GCA_035639595.1 Thermoplasmata archaeon
GGAGATCCGGTCCGGCCCCGCGCGTCCACCTAGGAGAAGGATACGGTCCCGAAGACGGAGCTGGCGGGCCGATCCGGCGACCTGAACGAAAGCTATATCGCCATGTATACATATTATGTGCACAGGTACAACATGGAGACCAAGACGATCGCCTTGGACCGAGAGGCGTATGATCTTCTCCGACGGCGGAAGAGGAAGGACGAAAGCTTCAGCGACACGGTGAAACGCATCGCACGCGAGGCGCGACCCCTCTCCGACTTCGCGGGCGTCTGGAAGAAGCACCTCTCCGACGCCGACCTCGAAGCGATCGAGAAAGCGATCCTCCGCGGACGGACGGCCGACCGCGAACGGATGCGCAAGCTTCTGGCGCGGCAGGGATGAGCCGTGCGCTGCCTCGATTCGACGTTCCTGATCGACCTCCTGAAGGGCGACGAGGCCGCGGCAGCGAAGATGCGGGAGATGGAGGGCCTCGGCGAGCCGGTGAGCCTGCCCACTCCCTGCCTCACCGAGATCCTCGTCGGAGCTCACTTCAAAGGCGGGGACCTCTTGCGAGCCACGCTGGACGTGGTCGCTCGTCTCGACCTCATCCACGTGGACGCCGCCGTCGCGGGAGAGGCAGGCCGGCTCGGAGCCGATCTCCTGCGACGGGGGCACAGCCTCCCGACCACCGACCTGCTCATTGCCGCGACCGCCCGGTTGCATGGCCAGATCCTGGTCACCCGGGACGAGGACTTCGCGCGAATCCCCGGCCTCGCGGTCGAGGGGTACTGAGGGGGCGAGAGCGGGCGGCCTTGAAGGCGACCCGGGGATGTCGCCAAGAGAGGCCGCCGGCGAGGATCCAACGTCCGGGCACGTTATCAACCTTGTTTAAGGTTGCTCTCCTAGCCCAAACTGATGCCGTTCTTCGCGAGCCCGATGGGCTCATTATCCCGCCCCTGATGGGCGCAATCGGGACCCCGCGGGGGGGCAGTTAAATGCAAATCTGCATCCAAATGTTGATATGCATCCATATCCGTCCCATGGTGCATGAAGGGCAAGAAAGTCGTCCAGACCGAGGTCGATCCCTCCACCCACGCCCGGCTCCAGCACATCGCGGACCGACGATCCATCCCTCTGAAGGCCCTCGTCCGAGAGGCGCTCCGCAGCTATGCGGACCGACTCGAGGGAGACATCGAATCTGATCCCGCCTTCGAGATGATCGGATGCTGGGACCTGAAGGGGAAAAGCTGGAGCGAGCGCAAGGACTGGAGGCCATGACCCTCGTCTACATGGACACCGGCGCGCTCATCGCGATGAACGACCGGTCGGACAGAAACCATCCCGCAGCCGTGGCGTACTTCGGCAAGGCGGCCCGCGAGGGGACCCGTTTCGTCCTCGGCCGGCCGGTCCTCGTCGAATACCTCGACGGCGTCACGAAACGAATCGGGAAGTCCGATGCGATCGTGCGCCTCCGTCAGATCGACGGGTCTGCCCTCATGCGCGTGGAGCCCGAAACGGACGAGGACCACGCACGGGCCCGGGAGATCTTCGTCCGGTACGACGACCAGCCGCTCGACATGACCGATTCCCTTTCCTTCGCGATGATGGAGCGCCTGCGGCTCCGGCAGGCGTTCTCGTTCGATTTGGACTTCGAAGTCCACGGCTTCCAGCGCCTCCCGGAGCGAGGGCGTCGCTAACGCCACATCCAGGGATTCTGCCGACCCGACCCGAGCGGTCACCTGGATTCCGCCGAGGCTGTCGAGGGGGGCGCTGTCTATGGACTAGCCGGATCGGGTCGGCCGCCGCCTCCTCGGTAGGTCGTGCCGGGTACCGGACGTAGTGGACCGTCATCCCGTCGGCTCCCGTGCCAGGCGCCGGAGGATCGGAAGCACGGGCTCGTAAAGGTAGGGCCTCGCCGCGGCGAAGGCGAGCGCTTCATCCACGGGCACCACGCGGGCTCCGCCGTGGTCCACGGCCCGCACGCGCGTTGCGGGATGGAGGACGTGGACGACCCCGAAGAGCGTCTCCCGAGATCCCTCCACGGTCGTCCGGGCCCCCGCCCTCCGGAACAAGTCCCGCCAGCCCCCGAGGTCCTCGCGGCGGACCCGGAGGTGAAGGGGACGGAAGCCTGGGCTGAAGCCGGTCCAGTAGCCGCCTTCGTCCATGACCTCGTCGCGGAAGGCCATCCCGCCGAACGTCTCCCTCTCCGGGTAAGCGTCGACTCCGGACCCGTGCCCGGGGATGCGATCCAGTCGCGCCTCGAACCTGGATCGCCTGGGGCCAACGCTTGCCCTAGTTGCAGATCTCCTGCACCGTCCACACGCTGTTCGGCTGCGGGCCTGCGGTTACCGTGCAGGTCTTCGCCTGCGCGTACGTGTACGGGCCTTGCGTCGGCCCGGAGGCGGGCACGCTGTACCACGTGATCGTCGGGGTGACGCGGAAGGAGTCCCCGGAGTGGAGGCTCATCACGCTCCCATGGAAGGGTCCGACGAAGGACGTCTTGACCGTCGTTCCCGCGGGGATCGTCAGGGGCACATTGATCGTGATCGTCGCGTCGATCCGGCCGTCCGGATTCTTGTCGGCGCCCAGGGACTGGATTCGGGCGGTCGCCACCGTGAGGCGGGTGGCCGTCGACCCGTGGTTCGTCGCGGTCATGATGCCGACGAGCTTGCCGTCGGGCCCGTCCGGATGGACGACGTTCTGGACGCTCGCGAGGAGGGTGAGGTTGCGGTCGTCGAAGATGTTGACCGTCATGCGCAGGAGGCCCGGGGCGGCCAGGGCCGTGCCCAGCAGGAGGACGCTGAGGATCGGCAGGGAGACAAGGTATCGCTTTCGGCCCCACGGCGCGTTCCCTACCGTACGCACAGACTTCCAGGACATCGGTTGGACCTCCCCGCCCCCGGGTCCCCGGTGGACCAGGCGCCGGTTGCAGTGGGTTCGAGAGGGCCTTGTAGGGATATAATCGTGCCGATGGACTTCGCCACCACTTGTGGCTATCCGTAGACGTACGCAACCGAGGACACGGGTGTCGGCATTTGGGCTTCGCACGGTCGATTCTTGATGGCAAAACGATATTATATGACAATCAAAATCCTTTGCCGCAAGCGGGGGGAAGATCGTGGCGCTCACGGACTTCACCGGGTCGGCGGGG
>DASQXV010000142.1:0-4164 GCA_035639595.1 Thermoplasmata archaeon
CCCGCTTCGTCCGGTGGCCCTCCCCATTCAGCGCCTCCGCGATCTCCTCGAGGGTCTGCCGCTCCTTGCAACGGTCGAAGATCTCGCGGACGATCGGCGCCTCCGACTCGTTCGGCCGGAGGCGGCCCTCCTGGAGATCGTATCCGAGGGGCGGATGGAAGCCCAAGATCCCGGGGCCGGTCTTCGCCTTCTGGGACATGCCCATGTAGACCCGCTCGCCGATCTGCTCGGACTCGAGTTGGGCGATCCTCTGGATGATGTCCATGACGAAGCGACCCATTGCGGTCGAGGTGTCGAGGGACTCCGTCGCGGAGACGAAGTCCTTCCCCCAATCCCGAAGGGAGTCCATCATCTCCATGAAGTTCCGCGCGTTCCGGTGGATCCGGTCCATCTTGATGGCGAGGAGGGCGTCCCAGCGGTCCCGCTCGGCCATCATCCTCTGGTAGGCGGGCCGACGGACGTTGCGGCCCGAATGGCCGTCGTCCACGTAGCAGGAGGCCACCTCCCATCCGCGGGCGAGGCAGTACGCCTCCAGGCGCTCCCTTTGGGCGCCCAGGGAGAACCCTTCCTTGGCCTGGTCCTCGGTCGATACTCTAGTATAAATTGCAACGCGGACCACGCGTGCCCATCCCGGCGGCTAAGAAACGTGATAGTAGAAAAGCATGCCGGTCGGACGAAGGTCTGACACCACGAGGCGGTCTCGGACGATCCGATCGAGGGGAATCGACGATGGAGCCAGGAGCCGGATTATATCTCGTTTATCGGATATTTATCGCCTAGTCCGGGCAGACACCGTGCCAGGAATTAGCACGAAGGAGCGGGTGTTACGTCCGACGCATGAAAGTATAGCCAGACACGTGATTACGTCTAGAATTATCGGGCTGGCGTAATTTCACTCGATTGGAATAATACATCGGAGTGAATATTAATCAGCCTTTCCGTTTCGCTCGCAGCTCGGCCAGGACTTCCTTCGCCCGGTCCATCCGCACCTTCCGCTCCTTCGCGAGGATCTCCGCGACCTGGTCGACCTCCGAGCCGGTCGCCCCGACGGTCGCCGCGATGTTGCGGGCGTGGAGCGACATGTGCCCCCTCTGGATCCCCTCCGTCGCGAGGGCCCGGAGCGCGGCGAAGTTCTGCGCGAGCCCGACCGCGGCGATCACCTCCCCGAGCTCCTGGGCGCTCTTCACCCCCAAGAGGCGGACGTTCGCCTTCGCCGTCGGGTGGACCGCGGTCGCGCCGCCGACCAGGCCGACGGCCATCGGAAGCTCGATCGTCCCCACGAGGTTGCCGTTCGCGTCCTTCTCCCATGTCGTGAGGGACCGGTACCCGCCGGACTTCCAGGCGGCATAGGCATGGGCGCCGGCCTCGATCGCCCTCCAGTCGTTCCCCGTCGCCACGACGACCGCGTCGATGCCGTTCATGATCCCCTTGTTGTGGGTCGCGCAGCGGAACGGGTCCGCATCGGCGAAGGCATGGGCCTCGAGGATGCCGTCCACGACCTCTTCGCCGGAGAGCTCGTCCGTCTTCAAAGCCTCCTTCGGGAAGGCGGCCCGGGCCCGTACGAGCCGTCGGACTGCGAGGTTCGAGATGATCCGCAGGTAGACGCGGCCCCCGGTCCACTCCTCGATGTGCGGAGCGATCGCCTCGGCCATCGTGTTCACCGCGTTCGCCCCCATGGCGTCCCGGCAGTCGACGACGAGGTGCGTGACGACCATGGGCCCGCGCTTCGTGTCCACGATGCGCACCTCGACCTCCTTGGCGCCGCCGCCGACCTTCACGAGCATGGGATCCTTCTCGTTCGCGAGGGACAGGATCTCGTCCCGATGCGCGAGGATCGTCATCCGAGCGCCATGCGGGTCCGGGACGCCGACGAGCTGGATTTGTCCTATCATGATGGGTCCCGTGCCGCTCGTGGTGAAGCCGCCGAGCTCGCGGGCCATGCGTGCCGCGTTCGACGCCGCGGCGACGACGCTCGGCTCCTCGATCGCCATCGGGATGAGGTAGTCCTTGGCGTTGATCCGGAAGTTCACCGCGATCCCGAGGGGGATGGGCATGGCGCCGACTACGTTCTCGATCATCCGATCGACTTGTTCGAAGCGCAGGGCCCCCGTGTTCCGGATCGTCTCGATCTCCGCGGCCTCGAGTTCCCCAAATTCCCGGACGATCTTCCAGCGCTCGTCTGGACTCTTCTTGTAGAAGCCGGATACGTCGGACCGCTTCATGCGCGCCCCGGCGGCGGAGGGGGCTTGGCCGCCATAAAGCCTCCGCGGCTCCAGCGCCGCCCGCGTGGCGCCCCTTTAGGCAATACGACGCCGCTGCCGATTGTTGTCGCGGTGACGCCGATGAACCGCATGGGGCCGTGCCGGAGTTCCGGCACCCATCGTTTTTAGCGGACAACCGCGTCGCTCCAGCGAAGTGCGGTTCGCTCCTCGGAGGTACCTCGGACGTGCTGGTCCGGCCATTGGTATAAATATCGCTTTACGGAATCCGGCCCCGGACGCGAAGGGGGGACCGCCGCGGCCATCCCAGCGCCGAACCCTGTGATTCCGTTTCAGGCCGTCTCGCCGGCGACGTCGATCGGCCTCTGGCTGCTCCTCTTTGGCCTCTACCTCGCATTTCTGCTGATTGCCCTTTGGGTCCATCAGGATGCCCGGATGCGCCGCATGAACGGGCTGGTCTGGCTCGCGGTCGTCTTCGGGATCCCGATTGGAGGGCTCGTGGCTTACCTTATCCTGCGCCGCGAGCGGACCGGGTGACCTCTTTGGAGGCCCTCCGCTGGTTCGAACTGTGAACCAAAAACCTCGGCGGATCCGCCTCCGCCAGAACGTTTAAAACATGTCGCGGCATCTCGCCGCGGGGTTAGTATGGAGGAGCAGGCACCTTCGGGACCGGCCCCGGCGGCCGCCCCGAAAAGCAGGGCCATATGGGTTGTGGTGGCGGTCGTGGTTGTGGCGGTCGTCGTCCTGGCCGCAGCCGTGCTTGGCGGACTTTTCAGCTCCGTGGCACCCAAACCACAGCTTCGGATTGGCGTGCTCTTGTCCCAGACGGGCGCCCTCAGCCAGTATGGACCGGGCGACACGAAAGGGGCCAAGCTGGCGGTCGACCAGATCAACACCGCGGGAGGCGTGCTCGGTCAGCCGGTCCTGCTATATGTCGAAGACGACCAGACGGACCAGACCGCGGCGGTTGCGGCGGCCACGAAGTTGATCACAGTCAACCACGTGAACGCAATCGTCGGAGCCCAGTTCTCAGGAGGATCGATTCCGATTGTCTCCTCGGTCGCGAAGAAGAACTTCGTCCCGATGGTCTCGCCTTCGGCAACATCGCCGGCCCTGTCGAACCTCACGCTGACAGGTGGATACTTCTTCCGGACCGCTCCATCGGATGCCCTCCAGGGAGTTGTGGCGGCGGACTACCTTTACGGGAACCTTTCGTACCGGTACATCGCAATCATCGCTCGGGACGACTCCTATGGACGAGGACTCGCCGGCGTTGTGACGACGAAGTTCAGGGCCCTCGGCGGTACGATCAACCAGACCCAGCCCGTAATCATCGACCCGAGCCACACGAACTTCGACGCGGACCTGACCAACCTGTTCTCCACGAATCCTCAGGCCGTTTACTTCGTCGGCTTCCCTGGAGAGGGAATCACGGTAATGCAGAACTGGCAGGCGGGCCTATCGAGCCATCCTAACTGGGATCGCCCGTGGATCTTCGCCGAGGGGCTAAAGAGCCAGGCATTCATGGACCAGCTCCGCGGTGCCGGGCTCGACGTGACGAAGATTATCGGGACCGCGCCCGTTTCACCGTTCGGTGCCGTTCAGGATTTGTTCGTGGCCCAATACAAGGCGAACAACAGCGGACAGACCCCAGTCCTCTACACAGACTACACGTACGACGCCGTCTACCTGATCGCCCTCGCCGCGCAGAAGGCAGGCTCGGTGAATGGGACCGCGATCCGCGACCAGCTCCGGACGGTCTCCATGGCACCCGGGACCGTAATCAAACCCGGGCAGTGGAGCCAAGCTCTAGCCGCCCTGAGCGGAGGCGGCGACGTAAACTGGGAAGGCGCGGCGGGATCCGAGGACTTCGACGCGAACGGCGACGTGCGGGGCAGCTACGAGGTCTGGGGCGTGAACTCGACGTTCCAGATCGTCCGGGTCG
>DASQXV010000143.1:0-17995 GCA_035639595.1 Thermoplasmata archaeon
TTCCACGTCCCGCCGGGCCTGTGGTCCCGCGCCGCGGACAGCGCCTTCTTGGCCGCGTCTCGACTCGCCCGGTCCCTCGGTCTCACGGTCGGCCTCGAGGTCCCGCTGATCCCGGACCGGGAGGCGGACCTCGTCCGGCTCATCGAGTGGGCCGGCGAGGAGGGCCTCGCCTTCGTGAACCTGAACGAGCTCGAGTTCTCGGAGGCGAACTTCCCGCGGATGAAGGCCCACGGGTACGCGATGAAGCACGACCTCTCCTACGGGGTCCAGGGCGCGGACGCGGTCGCCCTGCGGATCCTCGATCGGCGATGGAAGACGACGGTCCACTACTGCACGAGCGGCTACAAGGACGGATGGCAGCTCCGGTCCCGGATCAAGAGGCGCGCGGAACACGTCGCACGTCCGTGGGACGTCGTCACGGACGACGGGACGGTCCTCAAGGGCATCCTGGAAGGCCCGGACCTCGAGCCCCTCATGGAGGACCTGGAGCGGCGGCACCGGGTGCCGAGGGAACTCATGGGCCTGGACGAGGCCGGGAAACGCCTTGAGGTGGCCCCCTGGATCCTCGAGGCGATCGCGCCTTCCCTCGGGCGGCCCGCCTTCCTCATCGAGGAGTATCCGACCGCGGACCGGCTCGAGGTCGAGCGGACGCGTCTGGCGTAGGGGTGCATCGGGCGCATCGCAACCCTCCCGCCTCGGCCCGCCATGGACCCTCGGTCCCCTGGCAGACGGCGCACGAGAGCCCGTGGACGCGACGCGACCAGGCGTCGAGGCTCGCCTCCCGCGCGGCGCCGGCTACCGAGAGGCGGAGGCGGGCCACGGGGGCAAGGATCGCGCGGATCGAGCACAGGGTGGCCTTCGCCATCGGTTCGAACCGTCGGAGGGTCTCCGCGATCCGACGGTCCCGCTCCCCTTCGATCGCCCGGATCCAATCGTCGGACCCGGCGGGGTCGGCCTCCCGAATCTCGACCACGGTCCGGTCGAAATAGCGGAAGATCCGCCGGACCTCCTCGTCGAGCCGACGAAGGCTCTCGGACCGGAACCGTTCGACCTCGTCCCGACAGCGATCCCGGAGGGTTTGCGTGCCGATGCGATAGGCCGCCTCCGGGTCCGCGCGGACGGACGCCTCCGGCGCGGGGACCAGATCCGAATCCGACGGGCCCGAGTCCGGATCCCAGCAAGCCCCCGTGGAAGGCAGGACCGCGACCTGGTGCAGGGTCTCCCGCTTCTCATCGGACAGGAGGGTCACGCGGAAGGAGAAGAGGAGGATCACTCCCTCCTCGACGCCCAGGACCTCCGCCGGAGCGCCGGCCTCGGTCCCGAACCCCGCAGCGGACAACGAGGAGGAGACCCATCCCTCCGGAGGGACGCATCGGACGACGTCCCAGCGGCCCCTCTGGGTCGCGAGGGCCACGAGGCGCTCGAGGAAGAAGCTCCCGGGGGCAACGAGCTCGGCGTCGAACTCGCTCGCGCGCTCCGGGTCGAAGGCGAGGGCGAAGGCCGCGGGGACCTCGAGCTCCCTCTGGAGGGCCTCGGGGGCTTGGACCCAGACGAGGGACTCGCCCTCGGACACAATGGCGCCCAGGTCCTGGAGGGCCTCCCGGACGAACGCGCGCACCGAGGGCCCGTCGCTCACGCGGGCACCTCGTCGCTCAGGCCCTGGAGGATCTCGTCATTCTGCCCTTGGATCCGGTCGTACCGGGTCCGAGCGCGGACGAGCGCATCGCCCAACGTCCGGAGGGCGGCGTCCCGCTCCTCCGCCCGACGAAGGGTCCAGATCTCCATCATCAGGTCCTCGAAGGACCGGCGGTCATCGAGTTGGCCGAGGATCAGGTCGAGCTCGCCGACGACGAGCTCGAACATGTGGATCTTGCGATCCAGGAGCTCCATGAGGCACGCCTCGACCGTGTCCTGGGCCCACAGGTTCACGACGTGCACCTCGCGCTCCTGGCCCAGCCGATGGACCCGTCCGATCCGCTGCTCGATGCGCAGGGGGTTCCACGGGAGGTCGTAGTTCACCACGGTCCGCGCGAACTGGAGGTTCCGGCCCTCCCCGCCCGCCTCCGTGCTGAGGAAGACGTCCGCGTCGCCGCGGAACCGGAGGACCGCGGCCGACTTCTCCCGCTCCGAGAGCCCGCCATGGTAGGCGGCAACCCGGTGACCGGCGTCCCCGAGGACCCTCTCCAGGTAGCGGAGGGTCCGCAGGTACTGGGTGAAGACGAGGGCCTTTTCGTCCGATGAACGAAGGAAGCGGACGAGATGCGTCGCCTTGACGTTCGACGGGATCGCCTCCGCCCGAGACCGCAAGGCGTCGAGCCGCTCCCGGTCCCAGGGGCCGAAGAGAGGGCCCGCGGCGAGGCGACGGAGGGTCTCCGCGGCCGCGAACGTGCTGCTCCCGATCTCCCGCTGCAGGACGACCAACGTGAGCCGCGCCGTCCACGGGAGGCGGCCCGATGCGGAGGCGTAGGCCTCCCGCACGAACTCCGTCACGTCGTCGTAGAGGCGGCGCTCGGCCGCCGTCAGCCGAACCTGGAGGCTGTGGACCCGGCGCGGCGGGAGGGTGAACGCGATCCCCCTCCGGTTGCGGACCATCACCTCCCGCAGGCGGCCCTGGAGTTCCGGGACCCGCGCCGGCGAGCGATGGTCCGCGCTCCCGACGAACCGCTTGAGGAAGCCGTCGTACGTGTGGAGGGCCCCGGGCTTCAGCAGGGTCACGAGGTTGAACAGCTCGTCCAGATCGTTCTGGACCGGGGTCGCGGTCAGGAGGAGCATGTACTTCTTGGACAGGCCCGCGACGAAGCGCCAGTTCACGCTGAACCGATTCCGGAGACGGTGGGCCTCGTCGACGATCACGAGGTCCCACGGCCTCGACTGGGCCGCGAGGGCATGGGGGGGCCGCTTCGCCGTGTCGATCGAGGCGATCAGGTGCGGATGGCGCTCCCAGTCCGCGGGGGCGCGGACGACGGCGAAGGGGAGGGCGAACTTCGATTCCAACTCCTCCCGCCACTGGGCGGTCAAGGAGGCGGGGGTCAGGACCAGGGCGCGCCGGACGAGGCCCCGGATCGCATACTCCTTCAGCACGAGCCCCGCTTCGATCGTCTTCCCGAGGCCGACCTCGTCCGCGAGGATCGCGCGGCCGCGAAGCTCCCGGAGGACTCGCAAGACGGTGCGCTCCTGGTGAGGGTACCGCCGCACGCCGTGGAGGGAGGACCACGCCAGGAGGCGGTCGAACCCGTCGACGAGGGACATCCGATGGGCCTCGGCATTGAGCCGCCAGGCCCGGGACCCGTCCGCCGGACCGCGGAACGCGTGGGCGAGGAGGCCCGCGTCCGCGTCGTCGAAAACCAGGGTCGCGGGAGGGTCCGGGAGAGGGGGCTCCCTGGCTGGGAGGGACATGAGGGGGGATCCCTTCACCTGCGACCGCAGGCGGGCCGACATTGCCCCCTTTGATAATAATCGTTCGGTCCTCCGACCTTCCCGTGAATCCGAAGGGTTGCGACGGCCCAACCCGCGGTCCCCCCTTAGGTCCGATTGGAATTCCCTCGGCTCGAATGCCTCGCCGCAAAGGTGAAGCGGAACGTATTTCGTCCGGCCTCCCTGAACCCCCCGTCGGATGACCTTCTCTCGCGCCGCTCCGACAGAAGCCCGCTGGACGGATGGACCCTCCTCCGCGGTCGCTAGGATGGTGCGACGGCCCCTCGCCGCCCTGATCGTCGCCCTGTGCCTGTCCGTCGTGTCCGTCGTCGGGGTCCAAATCCTGGATTCCGGGCCGGCCCCTCAGTCGTTCCGGACCTTCTCCCTCTCCATCGACTCGATCCCCCAAGGCGTCCCGTTCAACCTCCGAAACGTCGCCTTGACCACCCCATACATCGGACCATTGCCGGCCGGTGACCATACGATCGAGATGCCCGCGCATGTCGTCCTCGAGGGCGTCACGTATCAGTTCCGGTCGTGGAGCGACGGAGACCCGCACCCCCTCCGGGTCATCCACCTCGAGGGGGACAGCGCCCTGTCCGCCTGGTATGTCCGATTGGTCGCGGCCCCCGTCGTCGCCTACGACAGTAACACAGGCGTCCAATCCCTCACGACGATGGGCGGCCACAAGTTCCTCGTAGACGGCCAGGGCAAGCGGATCGTGGTGTACGTGAACGGCCTCGGGTCGATCTCGGTCGCGGTGAACAACGGCGATCCGACGACGGACGGATGGAGCCCCCCGCTCGTTTCCGCGAGGGGCTTCTGGCGCCCCGCCGCCGTCCTCCGGGCGGAGGACGAGATGCACGTGCTCGCGGAGCGCAACAACAGCATCGTCGACGTCGTTGTCCACCTGAGCCGCGATCCCGGGGGAAACATCATGGGCGGGACGTTCGATCCGCCCGTCATGGTGGGCCCGGGGGGACTGTACCCGAGCGCCATCCGCGCCCACGACGGTTCCCTGTGGGCCACCTGGAGCCTGCAACAGGGGAGCGGTTCGACCCGAAACGCGCGGCTGATGGCGGGACACTGGACCCCCGGGTCGGGTTGGGCGGTCCAGGCCCTTGCCGTCGACACGCGAAACCCGGAGCGGTTCTATTCCACGATCATCGAGCGGCCGGACACCTTCACGCTGTACGTCTTCGCGAACCGCGGGGAGCAGTCTCCGGACCGGAATATGACCTTCGCGGCCGCGGCCTTCGCCGGAGGCGTCTGGACCTGGAGGGCGGCGGACCCGGCCTACGAGACGGTCGCCGCCCGAGGCATCTCCGACTCCGTGTCCGCGGCGTGGGACCCGGTCCGTGGCCGCGTCGTCGTCGTGAACGACCATACGGGGACGCCGAGCTACTTCGCCCTCACTCTCGATTCAAGGGACGTGAAGGCCCATCTCGACACGCCGGACTTCGACATCGTGAACAATGACTGGGGCACGATCCTCGTCGATCCCGCGACTGGCGACTACTACCTGTTGTTCATGGAGACCTTCGGGAACACGCTGAACGGGAGGCTCCTCTACACCCGGTGGAACGGCACGGCCTGGTCCAACGTCACCGTCATCGACGAGGGCAACTCGGACATCGCGATCCAGACCGCGGTGGGCAGCTCGAGCCTCGAGTTCGTGTTCGGCCACGGATTCAAAGCGGGGTCCGTCCAGATCCATTACGGACGCATCGGCTAGGGGGACGCGCCCCGCGGGCTCTCAATCGTCCGCCGCGACCGGCCCCATGGGCTCCGAACCCGTCGACCGCCTCCCTCGCAGCATCGAGGGGATGATCGCCGCGGTGTTCAGCCCCGCGAGCCAGAGGTAGGTCGTCCGGATCCCCTGCGCGAACAGGACCCGATCCGCGGCCGGGATCGTCCCGGGGTTCGGGGAAGACAGGATCTGCGTGACGATCGCGTAGGGCACGGTGAAGGTCGTGATGAGGATCGCGAGGTTCAGGCTGATCGTGTAGCCGATGTTGAAGAACGTCGCGCGGAAGCCGGACGCCACCCCGCGGCGCGTGGGCGGGACGGACCCGAGGATCGAGCTGATGTTCGGCGAGGCGAAGATCCCGAGGCCGGCGCCGAACAGCATCATGTAGACGACGAGGAGGGGATACGGCGTGCCGGCGTCCGTCGTGGAGAAGAGGAACAGGGAGGCGCTGACGATGGCGAGGCCGGTCGTGGTGAAGGGGAGGTGCCCATACTTGTCTGAGAGGCGGCCGCTGAGGGGACCTGCCGCGAGGGTCGCGATGTCGGTGGGGATGATCAGGAGCCCCGTCTCGAGGGGATCCTTCCCGAGGACGAGCTGGAAGTAGAGGCTCAGGAGGAGCAGGACGGCGCCGAACGCGATGGCGTTCAGGATCTGCGCGACGATGCCGCCGGAGAACTCCCGGATCCGGAGGAGCCGGAGATCGAGGAGGGGATGGGCGGTCCGTCGCTCCACGACGACGAAGGCCGCGAGGGCGGCAACGGACGTGAGGAGGAGCAGGGCGACCGCGCGCACCTCCGAGATGCCGTAGGCGGCGACCGTCAGTCCGAGCAGGAGGCACGTGATGAACGTGCTGAACGCGGCGAAGCCGGCCCAGTCGATCGGCGCCCCCGCCTCGATCGTCGCCATCTCGCGCAGGCGGAGGTAGGCCCAAGCGGTGCCGAAGATCCCGATCGGGACATTGACGTAGAAGAGGGCCCGCCAGTCCAGGAAGGAAAGGATGATGCCGCTCACGGTCAGGC
Organism: Thermoplasmata archaeon; assembly: GCA_035639595.1. Taxonomy (GTDB): domain Archaea; phylum Thermoplasmatota; class Thermoplasmata; order RBG-16-68-12; family RBG-16-68-12; genus RBG-16-68-12. Next base: position 6,184 of record DASQXV010000143.1, read on the forward strand.
CGGTCATCGAGCCCATCCGGAAGGCGAGCTGATTGATCCCCAGGGAGAGGCCGAGCTCCGAAGGTGGCGTCGCGTCGACGATCATCGCGGCGCTGTTCGTGAACAGGATCGCGGCACCGAGGCCCTGGACCCCCCGGAACGCGATCGCCTGGGCGGGCGAGGTCGCGAGGCTCGTCAGGAGGGAGCCAACGGTGAAGACGCCGAAGCCGCTCGTGTACAGCTTCACGCGGCCGACGATGTCCGAGACCCGGCCGATCAACAGGAGGGCGACGGTGCTTCCGAGGACGTAGGACTGGGTGATCCAGATTGCCTGTTCCGCGTCCGCATGGAGGCTCGCCGCGACCTGAGGGAGCCCCACGATGACGATCCGGGAGTCGAGGCCCGCCATCAGCACGCCGACGGTCGTCACGGTGAGGACGGTCCACTTGTACCGAATCGACATCCCCTCGGGATCGCGGAGCCTGCCGGTCCGTGGACCGCGCGGCGGGCGGCCACGAAGCGGACCGGCTACGTGAAGGTTCCTGCCGTTCGACCGCGCCCGGCCTGGCCTTGGAGGCTCAGGCCACGCTGACGCTCTGGATCGGATGGTGGCGTGCGATCAGGTCCCGCGAAACGCGGAGGTTCCGGCCCTCCTTCCCGATCGCTCGGCCCTTCTTCGTCGCCTCGACGGTCACGGTCGCGTGGACGACTTCCCCGCGCTGCTCGATCAGGACCGACTTCACGTCGAAGTTCCGGAAGACGTTCGCGACGAACCGGTCCGGCTGGTCGGAATATTCGACGACGTGGATCTCCTTGTTCATCAGCCGTTTGAGCTTCGCGATGTTCTCGCCCTTCTTCCCGATCGCCTTGCCGATGTCCCCTTCCTTGACGACGAAGATCAATTTGTCCCCGGCGTCGACGCAATCGACGACCGTCGTCCGCGTGAGGTCTTGGAACAACGCGACGTACTTGATCGTCTGTTCGTCGAAGACAATCTCGGCCATGCCGTCCCTATGCCGTGAGGATGTTCGACTCGCCGGGACCGACCACGGCGACCGCGGCGACGGAGAACGGGACCCCGCACGCCGCTCCCAGGTCGACGTTCGTGCCGGTGTATCGGACGAGGCGGACGTCCCCAAAGCCCGGGATCGCCTCCGGAGGACAGTTCGACGCGGCGACGACGAGCTTCGCGACCTTCGCCTTGGCCGCCCGTCGGACCTCCCGGAGTCCGAACCGAACGTCGCCCGTGTCCGTCGCGACCCGCAGGGCCCGCGTCAGGTCGATCAGGGGACGACCTCCGGGAGCGGCTCCTCCGGCTCCGCGGTCTCCGTGACGGGCGCCGGCGGCGGGGCGGCGGCCGGAACCGCAGGCTTCGGCTTTGGAACCGGAGCCGACTTCTGGGCATTCGCGGGCGGTTGGTAGACCAGGTTCACGGCCCCCGTCCCGAGGGTCACCGGCTGGCCCACGATCACGTTCTCCGCGACGCCGTCGAGGTAGTCGACCTCGCCCGTGATCGCGGCCCGCAACAGATGGTGCGCGGTGATCTCGAACGCGGCCCGTGCGAGGACGGACGACTTCCGGCCGGAGATGCCGTGACGGCCGATCGCCTTCACGTCTCCGTCGTTCGTCATCATGTCGGACACGAGCATGATGTGGCGGATGTCCACGGTCAGGCCCTGCTCCTGGAGCGTGTTGTACGCCTCATTGACGATCGCGTTCCGGGCAGCCTCGATCCCGAGGACCTCGTAGATTTCCTGGACCGAATTGGTCGACGTCCTCGAGCCATCGACGTAGGGGAGCTCGAGGATCTTGGACAGGTTCGAGCCTTCGGTATAGATGACGTAGCCTTCGCCCCGTTTCTTGATGATCGCCCGCGAGATACCGTCGATCCCCTTGATCTTCATGGACCGGACCTGCTCGACGAGGCGCTGGAGCTTCTTGAAGGAAGGTTCGCCGGCCTCGACCACGAGGGCCTTCGCGCGACGCTCCACGTTGCCGACCTGGCGCTTCACCTCCTGGACCTCTCCGAACTTCTTCAGTTTCTCTTCGAGCTCGGACCAGGTCACCCCGCGGGAGCGCATGCGATGGTCGTCCGGGTAGGCGAGGACCCGCATGTTTTGGAGATCCGTCTCGATCGAGGCGATGTCGTCAAGGGACGTCATCTCGATCTCCGTCGCGATCTTTCGCATTTTCTCCAGGTCGGTGTGGCCCGTCTTCACGTACAACTCCATGATCGGCGTCGACGGGACCCGGCGGGCATCCACGATCTCGATGAGTCGCGGGAGCCCGAGGGTGACGTTCATCTCCGCGACGCCCGCGTAGTGAAACGTCCGCATCGTGTTATGAGTGACCACGCCTTCCGCCGTGGTGAACGTCTCCAAACCTGGCACGGAAAGATCGTACACGGGTCGATCAGGGGGCGCAACGTCCGCGACCTCCGTGATCGTGTCCCAGACGACGTCCTCATCGCGCAAGCTGCGCAATCGCGCGAGCGCATCGTCGATTCGGATTCCCTTGGACCGCGCGGCCCTCTCGAATCGGGAGATGAATCGGTCCAGCGTCGCCCGACCGATCCGCTGACGTCGCGTAAAATTCCGGACGTCACGAACCGGAAGACCCAAGACCTTGGACAGGTCGTGGAGGATGGTCCCGAATCCGCCGACCATGTCGAGCGCGTCATAGGTGTACCGGCGGGGCGGGGCCCGGCAGAGACGGTCCAGTTGGCCCCGTTTCTCCTTGGATTCGAACCCGACGGAGGCTCGGAATGCCGCCGCGTATCGTGCAGGAATCGCAAGCGAATACTGCCCGTTCTGCATGCCCTTGCTCGAAAAGATCCCGAGGCGAGCCAGGAGCAGGCTCACACCGTCGATCAGCTCCTTGGAATTCGAGGTGGTCCGGATGACGCCTCGTTCTACGGAGACGTTCCCATCGCCCTCGAAGTACGCTCGGAGGAGACTCGCCACACAATCGTGGCTCGCCGCAAAAGCAAAGGGAGGGATGCTCTTCGTATCCGACCGAGATCCGCATGCCGTCCGAAGGAAGTCGGCCAGAACTACGGACCGGAGATGGAGATCGCGTCCTTTGGCGAAGCCCCGATGATTCTCGTACTCGGCATGCCGGACTCGGTAGGAATCCGCGACCGCGCGGGTGCGGCGAAGGAACCGCTCATTGGTATTCGAGATGTTGACGTAGTAATGGGCGGCCCAGCCCTCGGAAAGGTAGGCCCCCAGCAACCACCCTAGGCTTTCGTCTAAGGGCATTTTTTCCGGGAGCCGCGTCTGGCTGTGGGTTTGAAAGGGGTAGACGAAACCGTCATCGATAGGGAACGAGGACCGGCCCTGGAGATGGCGCCGGAGCGCGTCTTCCCCCGCGGGGACGACGAAATCTTTTGCATATCCGTGCCGCCATGCCTTGCCCATGGCCCGCGCCTTCGCAACCTCGCTTCCATACCAATATCGGTTCTGCGGCAGGACCTCGCTCATTTCGAGTTCGCGGGTCTCCGTCGGCACGGTCCACCGCCGAACCACCGGGATTTGATCGCCGACTTTGAGGGTCGCACCCCGTACGGGGACGATTCGACCGCCGCGGCGCGTAACGAAGGAGTGGTTCGGGGTGGCCACGATTCCGCGGCCTGAGCGAGTCTGGATCCGCAAGAGAGGGGCTCGGAACCCATGTCGGCTCGCCGCGCGGACCGCCTTCCAGACGATTCGGCCATCCTCGGAGAGGCTCGGCACCTCGAGTTGCGCTCCTGCGGGCAAATCGCACCATTCCGTCGGGCCCTCTCGGCTGGTCGGGTGCGTCAACATGAGCCGATCAACGAGTTCTCCGATCGGAAGGACCGCGACGCGTCCGAATTGTCGGATGAGGATCTTAGTCTCGAAGGGGAGGCTCATCTGGGTGCCCGGTTCGCCGATCGACTGCGCGGACACGATCCCTGCGGACTCGTTCGCATCGATCTCATGGAGGTCGAACTTCTCGCAGATTTTCGTCAGGACCTCCTGGAGACGCTTCTTGCTCAGCTTGAGCCCATGGATCTTCTTGTCAACCTCTCCGACCACGTATCGCGGGAGCCATCGTCCAATCTCCTTGAGGGCCTCCATGATCTCTTGTTCACCCGCGGTCAAAGGAGGCGCCTTGACGGGAATCGTGAGGGGAGCCTCGGGCTCCGCCTCCGCGGCCTTCGCCGCCCTGCCCGCAGGCTTCCTCAGCCGCGCCGCCGGCTTCGCCTTCTCCTTCTTCGGCGCAGGCTTCGCCTCGCCCGGCGGGGTCCCCAGCTTCTTCAGGACCTTCTCGGCCTCTTTCTTCGAGACGAACTTCGCGAGGCGCTCGACCTTCGAGGCCGCGAGCTTTTCCAGGGTGAAGCCCGCGTCCGCGAGGATGACCGCGGTCTTCTTCGAAATCCCTCGGTTCCGGAGGGCTTGGATCGTCGTCGTGCGGGCCATCGTCACTCCTCCGACGGAGGTTCCTCCTCCTCGACCTCAATTTCCTCTTCCGTGATTTCGACGTACATGTCCTTCTCCGTGAGGCCGTAGGAGGCCATCTCCTGCTCCCGGAGCCGCTCCTTCCACGACGGCTCCTCGCCGAGGACCTCCTGCAAGATATCGTCGATGTCCACCGCGCGGCCTTGCACGCTCCTCGAAGGATCCACCCCGTCCTCCCCGAACTTGAACTGGATGATCGTGTCCGCGGTGTTCCGGACCGTCCCGTCTTCTTTGACCTTGAGGTCTTCCAGGGCGTTGATCAGGCGGCGCTGCATGTACCCCGACCGCGACGTGCGCACGGCCGTGTCGACGAGGCCTTCCCGCCCGCCCATCGCGTGGAAGAAATATTCCGTCGGGTGGAGGCCGCTCTTGTAGGACGACTTGACGAAGCCTTTCGCCTCCGCGCCGAGGTCGCCCTTCTCGAAGTGGGGGAGCGTGCGGTTCCAGTAGCCGCGGCTCAGCCGCTCGCCCCGGACCGCCTGCTGTCCGATCGATCCCGCCATCTGCGAGAGGTTCAGCATCGAACCCCGCGCCCCGGAGCGGGCCATGATCACCGCGCTGTTCTCGATCCCGAGATGCTTCCCCGCGATCTGCCCGGCCTGGTCGCGGGCCCGGCCGAGGATCTTCATCGCCTCGACCTCCAAGGTCTCCTCGAGGGACCGTCCGGGCATCTGCTCCAACTCCCCTCGTTTATAGGAGTCCACGAGGCCCTCGACCTTCTCGATCGCCGCCTTCAGGACGTCCGCGATCTGCTTCTTTGCCTCCTCAGGGATGTCCTCGTCGTCGATGCCCGTCGTGAAGCCGCGGATCATGATGGCGCCGATCGCCATCTTCGTCGCCTTGTCAATGAACCCGCGGGCCGCGTCGGGCCCGTAGTCCCGGGCGAGCTTGTCCAGGATTTTCCCCTTGAACGCGCCGACCGCGTTCTCGTCGATCGTCCCGGAACTGATCACGCCGTTCTTGATCACGACGAGGGAGTCCTCCTCCTTCAGCTCCTTGAGCCCGATGTCGCCCTTCGGCGCGATGGAGGACTTGAAGGTCATGCTCAGGTCCTTCGGCAGGATCGCGCTGAAGAGGGCCTTTCCGGACCAGAACTCCGCGCCGCCCTTCTTAATGTCCGCAGGCGGGAGATCCTTGACGTCGATCTTGCTCAGGATGTACGTGACCTCCTCCCGCGTGAACTTGCTCTCCTTGTACGTCAGGAGGAAGGATCCCGTGATGTGATCGTGGATTCCGCCAATCACAGGCCCTCCGAATCGTGGCGAGAGAATGTGCTCCTGCACCCGCATCAGGACGCGGGCCTCCGCGCGGGCCTCTTCGCTCTGCAGGACGTGGAGGTTCATCTCGTCCCCGTCGAAGTCGGCATTATATGGGGGACAAACTGCCAGATTGAATCGGAACGTCTTGTGCGGCATGACGCGGACCTCGTGGGCCATCATGGACATCCGGTGCAGGGAGGGCTGTCGGTTGAACAGGACGATGTCTCCGTCGACGAGCTGCCGTTCGACCGTGTAGCCGATCTCGACCGCCTCCGCGACGACCTCCGCGTTTTTCTCCGTCACCCGGATCCGGCGGCCGTCCGGGCGGATCACGTAATTCACGCCGGGCGCATACTCCCCGAGCGGGCCGAGCGGCGTCGGGCCGCGCTTCACCCATTGCTTGACGATCTCGAGGTTGTAGGATTGCACGTGGACCGGGACCGTGAGCTCGCGGGCCGCCTCCACCGGGACGCCGACCTCGTTGATGGAGAGGATGGGATCCGGCGAGATGACCGTGCGGGCGCTGAAGTTCACCCGCTTGCCCGAGAGGTTGGAGCGGAAACGGCCTTCCTTACCTTTGAGCCGCTGGACGAGGGTCTTCAACGGCCGGCCCGACCGGTGCCTGGCCGGCGGGATGCCGGAGGTCTGGTTGTCGAAGTACGTCGTGACGTGGTACTGCAGGAGTTCCCACAGGTCCTCGACGATGAGCTGCGGCGCCCCGGCATCCCGGTTCTCCCGCAGCCGCTGGTTGATCCGAAGGACGTCGACGAGCTTGTGCGTGAGGTCGTCCTCGGACCGGTCGCCGCTCTCCAGCGTGATGGACGGCCGCACGGTCACGGGCGGGACGAGGAGCGCGGTGAGGACCATCCATTCGGGGCGGGCGACCTCCGGGTTCATGCCGAGGACCCGCAAGTCCTCGTTCGGAATCCGCTCGAGGCGCTCCCGCACCTCCTTCGGCGTGAGCTTGTGGCCGTCCTCCCGGAACGTCGTCGGCTTGTCGAGGGTGATCTTGCCTTGCTCCTCGCCGCAATGGGGACAACGCTGGCGCTTCTGCGCCTCCCGGGCGGTCTCCTTCGTCACGAAGCCGACCTCCGTGACGTCGCCGCCGAGCTCCTCGACCTGCTCCATCTCCGCCATGTACTCCATCGCCTGCTGGCGCGTGAGGAGGAGACGGCCGCACTTGCGGCACGTCGCCTGGAGGAGCTTCTTGATGTCTTTCACATATCCGACGTGGATCACGGGCATCGCGAGATCGATGTGGCCGAAGTGGCCGGGGCAGTCGTCGACCTTGCCGCCGCACGTCTTGCACCGCAGGCCGGGCTCGATGACCCCCAGGTGGGAGTCCATGAGGCCCATGTCGATCGGGAAGCCGTCGTCGTCGTACGTGTCCGCGGTGATGATCTTCGTCGCCGACATCCGCCGGATCTCGTCGGGGCTCAGGAGAGCGAACTTGATCGATTGGATCCGCTTCGTGACCCCTCGCATCGACATCATCGCATGTCCTCCAATTGCAGGCGCATGACGACCCCCAAGGACAGGAGTTCGTCGAGAAGGAGTTTGAACGCGTACGACGTCTGGACCGGATAGATCTTCGACGTATTCTCGCAGACGGGACAACGCAGGTTCCCCTTCCGGTCCTTGATCGCGAAGTGGCCGCAGTCCTGGTTCCCGCAGACGTACTGGATCGTCCCGTCCGATTCGTCGAGCAACCGATCCTTGATCACCATCGCCGCGCCGTGGCCGATCAGGCAGTCCCGTTCCATCTCGCCGAACCGGAGGCCGCCCTGCCGAGACCGGCCCTCGGTCGGCTGGCGCGTGAGGATCTGGACGGGACCGCGGGAACGAACGTGCAGCTTCCCGGAGACCATGTGGTGGAGCTTCTGGTAGTAGATCACGCCCACGAAGATCTCCGCGGGGATCATGCGGCCCGTCCGGCCGTCGTAGAGGATCTCCTTCCCATTGGATCTCAGGCCGTTCTCCTCCAAGGCCTTCCGGAGGGCTTCCTCCCGCTCGCCGCTGAACGGCGTGCCGTCGATGAAGCGGCCCTCGAGGGAACCGACCTTGCCCCCGATCTGCTCGAGGACGTGGGCCACCGTCATCCGCGACGGAATCGCGTGCGGGTTGATGATCAGGTCCGGGATGATCCCTTGGGCCGTGAAGGGCATGTCCTCCTGCGGGGCGATCAGGCCGATCACGCCCTTCTGCCCGTGTCGCGAGGCGAACTTGTCCCCCAGTTCCGGGACGCGGAGGTCCCGCACCTTCACCTTCGCGAGCTTCGAACCGTTCTCGCTCTCCGTGAGCATGACGGAGTCGACCCAGCCGTACTCCCCATGGCGCACGGTCACGGAGGTCTCGCGGCGCTTCTGCGGCGTCAGGAAATCCGTCTCCTCCTCGAGGAACCGCGGCGGGCTCGTCTTTCCGATCAGGACGTCGCCGCCATTGACCAAGACCTCCGGCGAGATGAGCCCGTCATCCGGCGTGAGGTTCGCGTATGACAGGTCCGCCCGGGCCCCCCGGACGTCGGGCGAGGGAATCTCGAAGTGGTCCTCCTGGCCGCCCGGATACCGCCGCTCCTCCGCGCGGTAGGTCCGCATGAAGGAGGACCGCCCGAGCCCGCGATCGATGGAGGCCTTGTTCATCACGATCGCGTCCTCCATGTTGTACCCGTGGTACGACATGACCGCGACGACGAAGTTCTGGCCCGCCGGCCGCTCGTTGAAGGAGACGTGCTTCATCGAGTCGGTCTGGACCAGCGGCTTCTCCGGGTAGTGGAGAAGGTGGCTCCGGGTGTCCGGCCGCAGCCGGTAGTTGCTCGACCCGAGCCCGAGGGATTGCTTGGCCATCCCCGCGCCCATCGTGACCCGCGGGGAGGAGTTGTGCTCCGGATACGGGACCACGCCCGAGGCGACCCCGAGGATCACCATCGGATCCACCTCGAGGTGGGTGTGCTCCTTCGTGATCGAGGACTTGACCGTGAACGTCTTGTGGCAATGGGCGCACTCGAGCTCTGCCTCGTCGTCCTTACTCCCCATGTTCACCCACGTGACGTCGTTGCGGCTCAGGGGGTGCTTGCACTCCTTGCAGCGGCTCGGTACGTCGTAGGGGTAGATCGCGATGAAGGTGTCCTCCTCTTCCTCCGCGTCGATCCACTCGACGATCCCGCTCCGGACGAGATCGGAGAAGCGGAGGCGGCCCATCTTCAGCTCGTCGACGTGCTTGCGGGAGAAGACGAGGTGGCCCTCCTTGACGACGAGGAGGGGTCGTCGGATGCGGCCCTCGTCGCAGTTGATGATGATCTCGCCCATGTTCTCGTCGTAGCGCACGTTCACCTCGTGGCTCAGGAGCCCCGATCGGCGTCGCTCGCGGATCTCCGCGACGAGCATCTTCGGATCCTCGTGCAGGCCGACGAGGTCCCCGTTGACGTACACCCGCGTGAGCTGGGTCTGCTGGCCCTTCACCTGCTTCGTCCCGAGGTCCGCGAGGAGGAGCTTGACCTCCTCTTCCGGGAATCCTTCGGACACATCGATGACCAAGGCACAGTTCTTGACAAGCCCGCAATTTTGACCCTCTGGCGTCTCGTTGGGACAGAGGCGACCCCACTGGGTCGGGTGGAGGTCGCGCGCCTCGAAGTGCGGCTGGGATCGGGTCAGAGGCGACGTCACGCGTCGAAGGTGGCTGAGGGCGCTCATGTTCGACGTGCGGTCGAGGAGCTGGCTCACGCCCGCCCGCCCTCCGACCCAGTTGCCCGTCGCAAGGGCGTGGAGCAACCTTTGGGTGAGGAGGTCCGGCCGAATGGCCGAGGAGATCTTGAGTTCCCGTCGACGGGCGTACGACCGTTCGAGCTGGTACTTCAAATCCTTGACGAGGTTCGCGAACGCGACGCGGAACAGGTCCTCCATGAGGTCGCCCGCGAGCTTCAGGCGCTTGTTCGCGTAGTGGTCTTTGTCGTCCTCCCTCCGGAGGCCAAGGGACAACTCCAGGACCGTCCGGGCGACCCGGCCCAGGAAGATCGCCTTCTTGATCCGGTCCTCGCGGGTGTCCCCGAGGTGCGGCAGGAGGGACCGGTCCAGGATCGACTCGACCTTCTTGATCCGGTACTCCTTCGCCTGCCCCGTCGCGAACTTTTTCTCGAGGTAGTTGATCGCATCGTCCCGCGTGAAAATCCCGTTCGGCGGGTAGATCTTCTTGTTCTGGCATTCCTCGATGTTCGCGTAGACGATGTTCGCCATCTCCGGGGTCGAGACGACGGCGTTGTAGATCTCCTCGTCCTTCTCCATGCCGAGGGCCTTCATCAGGATCATCAGCGGGATCTGCCCGGAGGCCGTCGGGACGCTGACGATGAGCTGCCCGTCCTTCTTCTTCTCCATCAGCGTCAGGGCCCGATACCCTTCCTTCTGCGAGAACACCTTGGCGACCTCGACCTTCCGGCCGTACCGCTCGTTGAACTCGACGAGGACGCGGTTCGGGGCGAGGTCCTCCAAGGAGATGAGGGCCCGTTCCGTTCCGCCGATGATGAAGTAGCCGCCCGGGTCGAACGGGTCCTCCTGGGTTTCCCCGACCAACTTGCGGCGGTATTCCTCGAGCGTGAGTTCCCCCTCGTTCTCCATGTTCTCCTTGTACAGGAGGCATCGTTTCGATTTCACCATGATGGGGAAGTTCCCGATGTGGACCCGCTCCGGCTCCCGCTCGATCCCGTTCTCGATGACCGTGAAGTCGAGGTAGATGGGGGCCGTGTAGTTCAGGTTCCGAAGCCGGGCCTCCATCGGAGTCAGGGGATGGGTCGCCCCGTTGGCCTCCTTGACGACGGGGAGGCCCAGGGTGATCGTCGGTTTCGCCTCGAGGTCGATCCGCCCGCGGTCGTCCCGCTTCCGGCCGATCCGAATCTCGATCACATCGCCCTCCGTCCGGTCCTCATCGAGCTTGATGATGCCGCGCCGCTCGTCCTCCGGACTCGAACGCAGGTTGTCGACGATCCTTTGCATTCGAGAGTTCGGATTGTCGATCGTCGGGAGGAAGTCGTTGAAGGAGGCGATGTGGTGATTCACGATGGAACGTTCGCGGAAGAACGCGTCGATCAGTTCGCGCACTCCATTCACCTCCCGATGACGAGACGATAGGCCTCCGACACGCCCGCCGTCCCACTCACCCGCGTGACCCGAATGATCCGGCCCTCCTCGATCGGGCCCTCAACCTTTTCGAGGACCTGGATCACGGGGTCGCTCTTCCGGATCTTCGGGAGCTGGTCCCGGGTGATCTTCATGGCCTTCAGGATCCGTTCCGCCTCTTCCTCCGCAACGAGCCGATGCTCTGGGACGAGCTGATGCTCCAAGACGTTAAACCTCAAGGGGGGGCCTCCCTGGGCGACCGAACGTTTTCCACCTGGCATGCCACTGCGCGCGAGCCGTACGGGCCCGCGGGGACTTTCGGGGACCCCGCGCGGTCCGCAGGGCCCGTTCGAACCCCGGACCACCCGGTCTCTTTCCGCTTTCCTGTGGGGTTGGCGGCTAAAAGCCGGATGCTCTTTCTAGGGACGGTTGTTCGCCATCCTACCTAGCTGAGCTACGGGCCCTCCGGCTGGCGGCGGCGACATGCGACCGTTCGCCTAATCGGGGGATTGTATTAAAGTTTCCGGTGGATCCGCCCGCTTCCCAGGTCCGCTGGGGGCGAACCATTATCGGATTTCGTGGATATAAATCGGGGTCACGCACCGTTTTATAGCTTGAGTCCATGCCAGGGCCGTGATCCGCACGGAGAGCCGATGCACCTCGTGCGGCCGAGTCCTCTCCGGCAAGGGCACGACAGTCTTCCTCTGCCCGTCCTGCGGAATCGCGCGGATCGGGCGCTGCGCCCGATGCCGGGACCAGTCCGTCGCCTACCACTGCCCGAACTGTTCCTTCACAGGACCGTGAGGCCCCATGGGGAACGTCGCGGTCACGCTTCGGATCATGCCCGAAGAGGCGGCCACGGATCTCGAGGGAATTAAAGCCCGGGTGCGCAAGGCGCTCGGCCCGGCCCTGCGGGACCTGCGGGAGCAGGAGGTCGCGTTCGGCCTGAAGGCCGTCCTCGCGATCGCGATCGTCTCCGATGCGGCGG
>DASQXV010000144.1:0-7925 GCA_035639595.1 Thermoplasmata archaeon
GGACGACCGCCGCGAGGAACTCGCGCGCGCGACGAAGCGGATGGAACGTGCTGCGGCGGAGCTCGCCGCCAAGGATCGAAAGATCGCCGCGGAGGAGCACGAGGTCCGAGAACAGCAGGTCCACTACCGTCGGGGCGAGAGGGAGATCGCGGCCCGGTCGAAGGACGTGGACCGCCGGGAGCACGCCCTGCATCAGACCGAGGAGGAACTGTCGGCGAACCGCGCGAAGTTGAAGGAACAGGCCCTCCGATTGCTCCGCGAGGAGCGGACCCTCCAGGAAAAGATCGACGCCGAAGAAGCGCTCGAGCGCGACTTCGCGAAGCGGGACGCGGCGGCGAGGCGTCGCGAGATGGAGCTCGACAAGCGGGAAAAGGCCCTCGAAGCCTCGGAGGGCCATCATGTGGAGCGGAGCGAGGAAGCCGAGGCGATGCAGGCCGAATTCCGCACCTTGAAGGCGAGCTTCGAACAGGAGATGGCCGGGAAGGTGGCGGAGGTCGAACGTCGTGAGAAGGAGGTCGCGGCGAGGGAGAAGGCCCTCACGTCGGAGGCCGAGTCGTTGGACGCCCTGAGGCACACCCTGGAAGAGCAGGAGACGGCCTTCCTCTCCGATCTGAAGGAGTTGGAACCGCGCAAGGCGGCCCTCGAAAAGGCGGAATCCGCCCTGGCCGCCGAGGAGGCGAAGATCGAGAAGCGCTCCACCGCGGTCGGGGCCCGCGAGGCCCGGTCCAAGGCGGCGATGGATCGACGGGAGGCGGCCCTCGAGGAGCGCGCCCGGGAGATCGACGCGGCGGAAGGCGCCCTGCGCGCGCAGGAACAGGCCCTCCGCCGACGGGAGGCCGAGGTCGACCGGCGGGACGCGGACATCGAGGCGCGCTTGGAACGAATCGAGGCGGAAAGGAAGCGCCGCGAGGCCTCCCTTGCGTCGCAGCGAAGGGCGATTCAAGAGAGGGCGGCGAAGGTACAGGCGATGAGGGAACAGGTCGCGGCCGAAGTGGCCGCGGCACGGGCGTCCCTCGCCGATATGAAAGCCCGCGAGGCCAAGCTGAAAGAGCGGGAGGCGCGGGCGGACAAAACCGATGCGGACGTCGAGCGTCGAAGGAGGCAGCTGCTGCGAATCAAGGAAGGTCTCCGGAAGATTCGGTGAGGAGGGCACATGGCCGGCATCGTGACCCTGACTACGGACTTCGGCGCGGGCGATTACGTCGGCGCGATGAGAGGGGCGATCCTGACGGTCAATCCGGACCTTACCGTCGTCGACTTGGACCATGAGGTCCGGCCCCACGACGTTCGGCACGGCGCCTACATCCTCTACTCCGCAGTGCCCTACTACCCTTTCGCAGCTCATGTCGGGGTCGTGGACCCGGGCGTCGGGACAAAGAGGCGCGCAATCCTGTGCGTCTGCGAAGGGGCCCTCCTCGTCGGCCCGGACAACGGACTCCTCATCCCGGCCGCGAAACGGCTGGGCCTGAAGGAGGTGCGGGAGATCACGAACCGGAAGCTCGGTCGCCCGGAACTCTCCGACACCTTCCACGGGCGGGACCTGTTCGGGCCTGTCGCGGCGCACCTCCTCTCCGGCACGAAGACGAAGGACGTGGGCCCGGTCCTTCGGGATTTCGTGGACCTGGACTTTGGGTCTCCCAAGAAACGGAAGGGGGGCTTCGAAGGCGTCGTGATCACCCATGACCGATTCGGGAACATCGTCACGAACATCCCTCGGTCCGACGCAGAGAAAGCGTGGGCTTTCGGGGATCGACTCGCCGTCACCGTGCGCGGCTATGAAATGACTGTGCCCTTCGTCCGCACCTATGGGATCGTCCCGCCGGGCGACTTCCTCGCGACCCTCTCCTCGAGCGGCTTCCTGGAAATCTCTCGGAGGGAATCAAACGCTGCTTCGCAACTCGAGGTCGTCCCAGGGATGCCGGTCACCGTCACGAAGGCCTGAGGCCATAAGGCATATCTAGGGACGGGACGCTCCGCGCCGGGGATGGCTTCGGCCAAGATCCTCCTCGTGATTTTCGATGGCCTGGGGGACCGGCCGCTCACGGAGCTCGGGCACAAGACGCCCCTCGAATCCGCGCGCAAGCCGAACCTCGACTGGTTCGCGGCGAATGGCATAAACGGGTTGCTCGACCCGATCGCGCCGGGGATCGTCGCGGGGAGCGACACGAGCCACCTGGCCCTCTTCGGGTATGATCCCCACGAGGTCTATACGGGCCGCGGGCCCTTCGAGGCCGCGGGCGTGGGAATCGACCTCCAGGCCGGGGACATCGCGTTCCGCGGGAACTTCGCGACCGTGGACGACGAGATGCGCATTACCGACCGCCGCGCGGGCCGGATCCGGGAGGGGACCGAGGAGCTCGCCAAGGCGCTTGACGGAATCCGCCTCGGACGGATCCGGGCGATCGTCCGCGCGGGGACGGAGCATCGGGTGGCCCTCGTGCTGAGGGGCCGAGGCCTCTCTCCGAAGGTCACGGACACAGACCCGCACGAGGAAGGGGCGGAGGTCCTCGACTCCAAAGCGCTCGAGGCTTCCGCGAAGACGACCGCGAAGGCGGTGAACGCCTTCACGAAACAGGCCCATCGGCTCCTGAAGGGGCACGCGGTCAATCGGGCGCGGATCGCGAAGGGGGAGCCGCCCGCGAACATGATCCTCCTGCGCGGAGCCGGCGTGTTCCCGGAGATCGTGCCGTTGCCCGAGAGGCTGCATCTCAAGGCCGCGGGAATCGCGGGAGTTGCCCTGATCCGCGGCATGTTTCGGAGCGTCGGCATGGACGTGATCGATGTGGCGGGCGCGACGGGAGGCCTCGACACGGACATGACGGCCAAGGCGGACGCCGCCCTCCGGGCCCTCCGGTCCTACGACCTGGTCGTCCTCCACGTGAAGGCGCCCGACCTCTGCGGCCACGACGGGAAGGCGTCGGAGAAGATCCACGTGATCGAGCGCCTCGACGCGATGATGGGGCACCTGAAGGGGAAATTGCCCTCGGACGTGGTGGTGGGGATCACCGCAGACCACTCGACCCCCGTCGCCGTCAAAGAACACTCCGGGGATCCGGTCCCGCTCACCCTCTTCGGCGAGGGGCTCCGTGTGGATGAGGTCGGGACCTTCGACGAGCGCAGCGCGGCACGGGGAGCCCTCGGCCGGATCCGGGGGCAAGACCTGATGAACCTCTTGCTCGACGCGGCGAACCGGACGGAGAAGTTCGGCGCCTAGTCGTCCTCTCAAAAGCCTAAATACGAGGAGGAGGTTGGAGCGCCCGCCCACTCGGAGGACGGGATCCCATAGCCCCGCTGGACCTGAGCTTCGTCATCCCGATCGCGATCCTGGCGGGCCTCGGATTCGCGGCCTTCCTGACCCGGGACATCTTGCGTCGGGACACGGGTTCCGACCGCATGCGGGAAATCGCGGCCGCAATCCAGCAAGGAGCGCGGGCCTTTCTCCGGAGGCAGTACCGAACAATCGGGCTCATTGCGGTCATCCTTGCGTTCGTGTTCGCAGGCGCCATCTTCGGTTCGGCCGCCGCAGCGGGGAATTCGAACGCGGTCTCCCTGGGCTTCAAGACCGCAGGAGCGTTCGCCCTCGGAGCCGCGTTCTCAGCCTTGTCCGGCTACATCGGCATGCAGGTGGCGATCCGCACGAATGTGCGGTCCGCCGCGGGCTCTCTCAAGTCCTTCAATGACGCCCTCGTCATCGCCCTTCGCGGAGGGGCCGTCTCTGGACTATCGATTGTGAGCTTGTCCCTCGCGGGAGTCGCGGTCCTGTATTACGGCTATGGCGCATTGGGCTCGGTGGTCAATCAGCCGACCTACCAAACCTGCATCGGAAAGGGGCTCCCAGCAGCCTTCTGCACCGCCCAGGCCATGGAAGCGGGACTCATCCTCTCGATTGTGGGCTTCGGGTTCGGGGCGAGTTTGGTCGCCCTCTTCGCACAGCTGGGCGGCGGAATCTACACAAAAGCCGCGGACGTCGGCGCCGACCTGGTCGGCAAGGTCGAGGCGGGAATCCCCGAGGATGACCCGCGGAACCCGGCGGTCATCGCGGACCTCGTCGGGGACAACGTGGGGGATTGTGCGGGCCGCGGAGCCGACCTGTTCGAATCGACGGCCGCGGAGAACATCGGGGCCATGGTCCTCGGAGTGGCGCTGTTCGGCGTCTTCGGGGTCGCCGGCATCATCTTCCCCCTCGTCGCGCGCGGCTTCGGCGTCCTGGCGTCCATCGTCGGCGTCTACGTCGTGCGCGCTCGCGAAGAAGAGTCGCCCATGGCCGCGTTGAACCGCGGCTACTTCGTCACGACGGTCCTCGCGGCCATCCTCTTCGGCTTCGCGGCCTGGGCCATGCTCCAGCCCTCGGGCGGCACCGCGGACGCGTGGACGTGGGCCCGGTATTGGGCGTGTGGAATCGCGGGCATGGTCACCGCCTTCCTGTACGTGTGGATCACGCAGTACTACACGGAAGCGAAATATCGACCGGTCAAGGACATCGCCAAGGCCTCCGAGACCGGCCCCGCCACGAACATCATCTCCGGATTCGCCGTCGGCCTCGAGGCCACGTGGCTGCCGATCATCGTCGTCTCCGGCGCCTTGCTCCTGTCCTACTGGTTCGGCGAGTCGACTGGAATCTCGGGGGGTGGCCTATACGGGACCGCGATCGCGACGATGGGGATGCTCTCGACCGCCGCCTACATCCTCGCGATGGACACCTTCGGACCCATCGTCGACAACGGAGCGGGGATCATCGAGATGTCCGGGATGTCCGCGGACGCGCGGAGGAACATGGACAAGCTCGACGCCGCGGGCAACACGACGAAGGCCCTGACGAAAGGCTACGCGGTCGGGAGCGCGGCCCTCGCGGCCTTTCTGCTTTTCAACGCCTACCTTGAAGAGACGGGGATCTCCGCGACGGGGGTCAACATCGCACACCCGGAGACCTTCATCGGAGGCTTCCTGGGGGCGGCCCTGGTCTTCCTGTTCACGGCCTACGCGATCCGCGCCGTAGGCCGGGCCGCGTGGGCGATCATCAAAGATGTCCGCGACCAGTTTCGGGAGAACCCCGGAATTATGGAGGGGACCACAAAGCCCGACTACGCCCGGTCCGTCGACATCGTGACGCGAAGCGCGTTGCGAGAAATGGTGGTGCCGGGGCTCCTCGCGGTCGCGACCCCGGTCGCGGTCGGCCTCTTCTTCCGGTTCGTCCGGGTGACCCCCGGATTGCTCGCGGGAGAGCCGCTCGGCGGTACCCTCATGGTCGGCACGATCGCGGGGGTCCTGATGGCCCTCGTCCTGAACACGGGCGGGGGGGCCTGGGACAACGCGAAAAAGTTCATCGAAGCCGGAAATCTGGGCGGGAAGGGAAGCCCGACGCACAAGGCGGCCGTCGTGGGCGACACCGTCGGGGATCCGTTCAAGGACACCGCCGGCCCTTCCCTCCACATCCTTGTGAAGCTCCTTTCCACGATCACGCTCGTGATCGCTCCGCTCCTAGTCTAGGGGCGGCCCCGAAGCGCTCGGACCAGGACGGAGAGGTTGGCCAAACCGTTATATGCGCTCGCTCGTTCCTCGCGCCGGAGGAGGAACCTTTGGCGACTTCCCCACCGCCGACCCAGGGCGCGCCGGTCGGTCCGAGCCCTCCGCTCAGCGGCCGCAACCCGAGGACCGTCCGTCTCATCGTGGCCGTCGTGGCAATCGCCCTTGTCCTGTCCGGCATCACGATTGTCTACATTTTCACGCGGCCCACCGCCTGCCGCCTCTCATCCTCGGACCCGCTCATTTTCGACCAACCGGAACAGCCGGACACCTTGGATCCTCAGGTCACGTTCTCCACCCCAGGCTGGGGCCTCACGCAGCAGGTGTACCAGACGCTCGTCATGTACAACGGCTCGAGCTACACCGAGTTCTCTCCCATCCTCGCCAAAAGCTGGACGGAATCCTCCGACCATTTTAACCTGACCTTCACCCTCCGCTCCGGGGTCCATTTCTCGAACGGGGACCCGTTCAACGCGTACGTCATGTGGTACAGCCTGAATCGGGCCTTGGTGATGAACCTGGACCCCGCGTTCATCCTCAGTCAGAATTTCAACTACCCGCACGTGAACGCGTCATCCACATCGGACGAGGTCAACGCCTCGGTCGCCACCCTCGAGACGAACCTCAACAGCTTCGACTTCACGAACCCGACGGCGTCCCAACTCGCGTATATGAAGGATCCTTGGCAGTCGTTCCAGGTGATCGATGACCGCACGATTCAGCTGAACATGGGCTCCGGATACCTGGGGGACACGGTCGCCTACGCCTACATTTTCTCGACCCTGGCGGCCCCCATCGCGGCGGCCGTCGACCCGGTCGTCATCAAGGCGAACGGCGGCGTGCATCCGACCACGAACGACTGGATGTCCACGAACCTCTTGGGTACCGGCCCGTACAAGCTCGCGAGCTATACGCCGAGTTCGGGATTCCTCCTGCAACCGGACCCGACTTACTGGGGAGCTTCGGATGCTGCGAAGGAGCCTTGGAACAACTTCCTGCAGCCCGCGAAGTCTTCCATCCAGGTGAATTTCCAGAGCGACACCGCGAAGACGACGACGGACCTCAAGACGGGAGCCGTAGCCGGAGCCTCCTTCGCCTACCTGGGTCCATCCACGGTGAACGATCTCAAAGGAGCCCAATGTGTGACCGTCAAGGCCCTCGACCTCGTGTACAGCTCGACGGCGGGAGCCTGGTGGATCTACATGAACCAGAACCATGAACCTTTCAACAACCGGTCCGTTCGGGCCGCAATCGCACACGCCATCAACTACCAGCAAATCAACGCGACGGCCTTCGGGGGAAATTCCGTCCGGTGGGTCGGGCCGGTCCCGCCCCAATATCCGTACTACAACCCGGACAACCTCGCTCCCTACGCCTACAACCTGACCCTGGCGCGGCAGTTCATGAGCAATTCTCCGTGGCCGACGGGGTACCCGACCCCGATCAAGTACGCGTACATCGACCTGGGGGATTGGTTCGACGTCTCCTCGATCATCAAAGCGAATCTCGCGCAGATCGGAATCACGTTGGAGCTCATTCCGATCACCTTGGACAACCTGTACCAGGAGCAGGCGCGTGACAACGCTGGCGTGTGCACGACCGAGACGTCGGCGAACGGTGGGCCCTTCTACATGGGACAAGAGTTCTACACGTCGGACTACATCTCGCCCAACGACTGGACCCAGAACAACGCCCTGAGCGATGGGAGCGCGAACGACTGCATGTCGCAATTCGTGGACGCGAACGTAGACCAGTGGGTAATCCAAGCCGCGGGGGAGTCGAACCCGACGGTCCTTCGATCCCTTTACGCGAACATGGTCCGGACGATGTACGATAACTACACGAACGTCTGGCTGCTGAGTCCCACCCAATTCTCCGTATCCAACCCGCTCCTCGCGGGCGTCGTCCCCAATCCGATGGGGAGCGCCCTGCCCTTCACGATGAGCTTCAACACGGAATACGCGGCCAAGCCGACTTGACCGTCGTACGCGAGTGGGACGACCGGAACGGCTCGAGGCCAGTCGAACTAAGTCCGCGCGGGGGCCGCGGGCGCGAGAAGTTCCTCGGGGGGGACGTCGCCAATCTCCTCCGCCCGATGGCATGCTACGGTCCGATCGCCCGCTCCGGGGATCGTCCGCAAGAGAGGCTCTTCGACGCGGCACCGATCGATGACGAAGGGACACCGCGAGGCGAACCGACAACCCGGTGGCGGATGGACAAGAGTGGGAATCTCGCCGGCGACGCGGTAACGCGCCTTCTTCCGCCTCACGTCGACGGCGGGAGCCTGGTGGATCTACATGAACCAGAACCACGAGCCCTTCAACAACTGGTCCGTCCGGGCGGCGATCGCCCACGCGATCAACTACCAGCAGATCAACGCGACGGCATTCGGCGGAAATTCC